>NZ_LZLU01000169.1:0-32662 GCF_001673415.1 Mycobacterium sp. 1165196.3
GTCGTCATCAACGCCCCACCAAACGACGTCCCCTCAAACACCACCGGCGCCAACTGCGCCCGCGCCGCATACAACGCGGCGGTATACCCAGCAGGACCCGAACCAATGATGATCACGTCATGCACAGCGTCGGCGGTCATGAAAACCTTTCAAGCGATCGTCTCTGGAACTGTGTAAACGCCAGCGTAAGCACGGCTGTTCCCGGGTGTGTCGCACCACCCATGGCACCACACTAGGGCCGGGGGACCTGGGTGTTGGCCAGTAGCCCGGTATCGGCCGCGCTGCAGTTCGGGGAGACCGCAAACACCGCCAGAACGTGGGGGCTGTCACCGGGGATCACCAGAATGATGCCCGGGCGGGCGTTGATCTGGACCGGTCGCGCACCCAGGACCTGCGTGGATGCCGGATAGCCGAGGCCGGTGAGGCAAGAGGCGCGCCGCGCCGGGTCGCCGAGGGCGCCGTAATCGGGGCTGCGGTCGAGCAGGCCGAGGATGTCGCTTTGCGAAAGCGGGATCTCCATCGGCGAGGTCGACAGCGTGATGTGCTGGATGTCGCCGGGGGTGTCCGGTGCGGGTTCGGGTGCGTGTCGGAGCGCGATGGTGCCGAAGCCGATCGCGGCGAGTACCGCGCACAGGCCGGCAGCTGCGGCGAGGGTGCGGCCAGGGCGGATGCGTGGGCGGGCAGTGTGCGCGGGGGGCGCGGCCGATTCCCCGGACCCGGGACCCGCCGAGCGCAGCGTCGCGGAAACCCGGCCGACCACCTCAGGGGGAGGGTCCGGCGCCGAATCGGGGTCGGCGCCGACGGCGGCGACGTCGCGGCGGACCTGGTTCAAGGCATCCAGCACGCCGGCGGCGCGCGGATCGGCGCGGATTTGCCGGCGGACGCGGGCGGCGGCCGCGTCGTCGAGGATTCCGGCTTGTAGGTCGGCGAGGAGTTCGACGGTCAGCGGTGGGTCCGATCCCGCATTGCGGTGATCCGCCGCATCGTCGCCCGCCACATCCATCGGACCCAGTGTCCGTCATGCACGCACCGATGGCCACGCGTGGCCCGCTGCGGCGGTCTTCGGTCGGCTAGTTCAGCCCCTGGCCGGTGGCGGTGTCCGGCAGGGCGTGTGCGCCGGCGTTGAGGTAGCCCAGCAGTTCGGCGAGCCGCACCCGTCCGCGCGCACAGCGGCTCTTGACCGTGCCTTCGGCGACGCCGAGCAGCCGGGCGGTGTCGGCGACCGAATAGCCCTGCATGTCGACGGCCACCACCGCGGCCCGTTGCTCGACGGGAAGCCGCATCAGCGCGCGCTGCACGGCCATCGTGGTCTCGACCTGAGCCGTGCGATCGGCGACCGGATAGATGTCTTCGAGCGGGACGGTCGGATGCGCTTTGGTGCGGCGCAGCCGGTCCAGACACGCGTTGACGACGATGCGGTGCAGCCAGCTGCCGACGGCGGCGTCGTGCCGGAACGCGCCGGCGCCGCGGTGTGCCGAGAGCATGGCGTCCTGCAGCGCGTCCTCCGCGTCTTCCGGGGTGCGAGTCGTCAGCCGGGCGAGCCGGTGCAGGTGCCGCTGATGACGCCCGAACAACTCGCCGAATGCGTAACGGTCGCCGGCCACATGGGCTGCCAGCAGCTCGGCGTCACTGCGCTCACGCTTGGCGTTTCTTCCGAAGCCCACGGCCGGACAGTAACCAATTGCGTATGGCCCGGCACTTCACTCGGAAGGGTCGATGTGAGTGGCCGACAAGCGCCGCGGATTAGGACGCGGCCTGGACCGTTATCTCCGAAAATCCGGCCTGGCTCTTGCCGCTGGTGGATCCCAGCGTCGAGATCCACACCAGCACATTCGATGTCGGCGAGCCGGCCCGGACCGGGATCACGTTGTGGCCGGGCTTGAGCGTGAAGGCCGGGGCCAACACGGTCGTGTCGTTGAGGCTGGACGGCGACGACGAGGACGCGGCGCGGATCTCCACCTTGGTCCCGTTGCTGGGCGTGTCGATGGTGACCTGGCCGACCACGGTGGGGCTGGGCAGCTGCAGGATCAGCCCTTCGCCCTGCTTGAAGCTGGGGAACGGAACGGCGTCGGTGTAGACCTCGGTCGCCCAGGCCGTCGAGGGATCACCGTCGATGGCCTGCCCGGCCGTCCCGGCGTTGTCGGCGTCACCGTCGGGGGAGAAGACCGTCGCTTTGGTCGGTTTGACGACGCTGCCCGCGGCGGCGGGCGGGGCACTCGAAGATGCCGACGCGGACGACGACGAGGGGCCGTTGAGGCCCAGCTCATCCTTGTTGAGGCCGCCACCGACATTGCCGAAGATCTTGCTCACGATCGACGCCAGCACCAGTAGGGCCACCACGATGACGGCGAGGCCGGCGCCGACCCCGATGAGCACGTTGCGCCGCCGCCGCGCAAGGGTCGCCTGCTCCTGGCCGGGTGAGATCAGGGCCGCCGACGGCGAGGGCGAATCGTCGATCGGGCCGAGCACCTCGGTGCGGTCGGCGACCGCGGTGGCCTGCTGGAGCAGGTTCAAAAGCGTTGAGGCGCTACGTATTCCGCCGTCCTCTTGGACCGCTCGGACGGCGACGGCGGAGATCTGGAAGGGGATGTCGCGGTCGACGGACATGGGCTCGACGGGGTTGCCGGCCGAGTCGCGTTCGGCCGCCGCGAGTCCGCTGCGCACCCCGCTTTCCAGCAGCGGCCACCGATTGACCAGCAGGGCGTAGAGCGCCGCGCCGATGCCGCGGATGTCGTCCTGCGGGTTGGCCTCGGGCATGGTCGCGGGGTAGGCCAGCACGACGTCGCCTTCGATGCTGACTCGCACCCGGCTGGGGTGGTCGATCGACAGCGCGACACCGGCGCGGTGTGCCGCGTCGGCGGCGGCGGCCAGCGACTGCATGGCCCGGACGGCGCCCACCGGTGAGGGCGCGGTGTCGGCCACCTCCTGCAGCGAACCGCCCCGAATCCACTCGGAGACCACCAGGCCGCCCGAGCCGGTGTGCACCACGTCGAGAACCCGGGCGATGCCGGGTTTGTCGATGCGGCTGAGCCGTAGGGTGCGCGACAGGATCTCCTGGAGGACCTCGTCGGGCAGGGCGCCGTCCGGGTCGACGAACGTCAGCGCCACTTGCCGATCCAGGGCGGTATCCAGCGCCTGCCAGAATTGCAGCGGCGGGGCGCCGCCGTGGAACACCAGCAGCCGATACCGCCCGCCGGCGATCCGGGCACCGGGGACCAAGTGCACGTCGTCTCCCGCGGTGTCCGCCGAACGCTCGCGCGGCGGTTCGAACGGCGTCGGTGCGCGTCGGGCGTCGCCGCGGATATCGCCGTTGGCGTGTTCGGCGGGGCGCGGGGCGGACCGGGGCGGCTCCTCGGCCGGGATGTCCGGCTGGAAGTCGTCGGCGAGCGGCCGTGGCGTGCCGGAACTCGCGCCAGATCCAGCGCTGGGGGCTGCGCTTTCCATCGGGCGGTCGGTCACCTCCGGTCCTTTCGCTTGCCGGGCTCGGTTCGCCCGCTCCGGAGGCCTGCGCCGGATCGGCTCCTGGACCGCATTTACCCCAGGCGGGGATGAATTCCTCTGCTCAGGGTACGTGACGGGGCGCCGGTGAGACGATCGATCCTTCGCACTGGGATTGCGCGGGCGTGGTCCGCGGCCGGTGATGCGGTACCGCAGGGCATCCAGCGCTGCCCGCGCCTCGGGCACCTGCGCGCGCAGCATGACTGCGGCGGTGATCGGCAGCATGATGAGCCCCAGCACGAACAGGCGAAGCAGGGAACCGGCACCGCCGTGGGCGGTGAGCTGATCCAGTCCGAGCAGCCGGTCGACCACGTGGGCGATCAATCCGGCCAGCATGGACGCGGTGAGCGTCACCAGGATCGTGCGGACTTCGCCGGCACCGATCAGGTGGCCCCCGGCGGGTAGCAGGGCGCGGCGCAGCAGCACGTAGCCGATAACCGCGCCGGCCAGAAAGCCGACGCCGTTGGCCAGCCCCAGAAAACCGGCCACCAGCTTGGGGTCGTGGGTGACGTGCGGCGCCAGCACCGAGCCCAGGATCTTGACGGCCGTGATGACGAGGATGATGACGATCGGCGTCCACGGCTGTTCGCGGGCGTAGAAGACCCGCAGCTGCAGTAGCACCAGCCCGTACGGGATCAGCGTGAAGGCCGAGAGGGTGATCGCGGCACCCAGGTAGCCGGCGTCGACGTCCCCGAAGTGGCCGTAGGCGAACAGGGCGCTGCCCATTGCGGGACCGCCGACGGTCATGAACGCCACGATTGGGATCAGCGTGATCAGCGTCAGCCGGGTGGCCAGGGACAGGTCGCCGAGCACGGCCTTGGTGTCGTCGGCGGCGGCGTTGCGGCTCAGCCGCGGCATCACCACGGTCAGCACCGTCACGCCGATCATGCCGAACGGCAGCATCAGCACCAGCCAGGTGTAGTTGTAGATCGCGGGACCCGACGCCGCCGCGGTGCTGGCGATCTGGTTGCCCACGACCAGGCCGAGCTGGCTGATCAGCACGTAGAGCACCATCGCGGCGGCCATGGTGCCGAAGCGCTTGAGGCGCTGGTCGATTCCCCACAGCGGGCGCAGGTCGACACGCTGGCGGCGCAGTGCCACCAGCAGCAGCCCGGTTTGGGCGAACACGCCCAGGGTGGTGCCCACGGCGAGCACCAGCAGCTTGGCGTTGCCCATGCGGACGGGGTCGACGGACAGTTCACCGGGAACCAGCACGTAGATCGCCAGGGTGATCAGCGCGACGACGTTGTTGACGACCGGTGCCCACGCCGTGGGACCGAACACGTTGCGGGTGTTCAGGATCGCCATGAACACGGAGGTCAGGCCGTAGGCGAGGACCTGGGGCAGTAGCAGGTAGGCGAACGCGATGGTCAGCGGTTCGTTGACCTGCGGCGCGCGGCCCAGCATCAGCCGCACCAGCAGCGGGGCGGCCAGCACCGACAGTGCGGTGGCGACGATCAGCAGCGCCGTCGTCAGCGTGACCAGGCGCCGCACGAAGGCCGCGCCGCCGTCGGGGTCGCTCTGTTCGGCGCGCGCCAGCACCGGCACGAAGATCGCGGTGAAGGTCGCCTCCAGCACGAGGGCGGCCACCAGGTTGGGCAGCTGATTGGCCACCGAGAATGCGCTGGACAGCGCGGCACCCAGGATCGCGGCCAGCAGCACCACGCGGGCGAAGCCGGTGAGCCGGCTGATCAACGTGGCGAACGCCATCGCCCACGACCGCGAGACCAGCGCGGAGTCCGACAGCTCGGGCCGGCGCCGGTCGATCTCGGCGGCGACTGGCGGCAGCGGGCCGGTCGGCGGTGAGCCCGACACCCGGGAAGGCCGGGCCGGCTCGGGCAGGCGGTGTTGGGGCTGCGCCTGCCGGTAGGCGGGGGTCATACTCGGTGCTCTTCTTCGACGTGCTCCTGATCCACCCCGTGGTCGGGGTCGTCGCGCGCCTCGCCTGCGGCGGCGTGCCGGGCGTCGGGTGGATCGGGGCGGTCCAGGTCGGCGCGGTCGGGTTGGCCACGGAAGCGGTGCCACAGCCGCCGGCCGGCCAGCAGAACCAGCACCGCCGCCGCGGACAGCGTGATGGCGAACAGGACCTTGCCGTAGGCGTTGGAATGCACGGACAACCGGACCGGCTCGCCCAGCCGCAGACCGTCCGGGGTCCGCAGGGTCGCGTCGACGGCGACGCGTTGGGTGAAGTTCACTTCGACGGGAATGCGCAGCGGGAGGTAACCGGGGGGCAGTTCGATCTGACCGATGTCGGTGACGTTCATGCCCGGCGGCGCGTCGACGTGCAGCCGCACCCGGATCGGAACGGCCAGGCCGTTGTGCAGCGCCAGCGGCAGCGGGCTGTGCTCGGTGGCCAGGGTGTAGGAGCCGCCGGGGTTGACGATCGTCACCGCGCCGAACAAGTCGTTGATGGTCTTGCCGACCACCGCCAGGCGTTGCTGAGCCAATCCGTTTCGGGTGTCGGGCGGTTCGGACTGGCTCAGCGCGCGCAGCATGTCCTCGCGCAGCGGCGCGGTGTACTGGACGCCGGTCAGCCCGGTGCGGTCGTCGGTCATCAGCGAAGACGTCAGTCCCCACAACCGACCGACCTGGCTGGCGATGCCGGCGGTGACGTCGTCTCCGAACTGGCCGCGGGGAGAGTTGTCGGTGCCGGCCTGTTGCGTGGATTGGTCGCGCGACTGGGCCGCCTGGTTCGCCTCGGCGATCACCGCCGGCAGCGGGCGCGGCACCGCCAGGCCGGACCGGATGGTGGTGGTCAGGGCGGTCAAGATGACCTGGGCGTCGTCGGCCTGCAGGTTCCACGTCGTCGGCGGCACCAGGATCTGAGTGCGCGGGTCGTCACGCCGGAGGGCGTGCCAGAAGATCGAGCCCAAGGCGTCCTGGCGGCGTGCGGTCACCGAATCGTGGCCGAGCCGGACGGTCAGTGACGAGTCCAGGTATGTCGGCGCCTCGGGGGAGGTGCCGGCGCCGGCCAGGGCGGCGCCGACTGCGGGGTCGAACGGCGCGACCGCGACCTGCGGGGTCAACCGCCGCGGCGCTGTGTCGACGCCCGTCGCGGCGGAGTCCTGTGCCTCGGTGGCCGACAGGTCGGCGGCGGCGATCGCGACGGTGGTGTCGTTGCCGCTGAGCAGCTTGACCGCACGGTCGGTCAGGGGGCCGTCGGGTACCAGCGTGGCGCCGCGGGTGGAGGCGACGTCCAGGATTTTGTCGATGATGCCGTTGGCGCTCGTGGTGGCGATGGCGCTGAGGCCGGGATCGTTGACGCGCTGCACGGCGTCCAGATCGGCCTGCGCGTAGGGGAGCGGAGCCACGCAGGTCCGGTGCGCCAGCGCGCGCAGGCGGTTCAGCCATTCGGTCGCGGTGGCCTGCCCGGCGCCGGGATGGGTCGGGGTGCCGGGCAGCTGACCGGGTCCGTCGGGGGAGTTGGATACGACGTAGCCGGCGGTCATCGCGTTGACGGTGACCAGCAGGTCCGGGTCGATCGCCAGGCACAACGCGTGGCCGACGGCGCCGTCGGGGTCGACGTCGTGACTGGTGGCGACTTCGGCGGAGGCCAGCAGGATGTCGAGCCGGCCGCCGCTGGCCAACGAGGTGGCCAGGTCGTCGTCGACCAACCGCACCGGGATGGTTCCGCCCGGCACGCCGGGGGCCAGCCTGGGCCGGTCGGCCAGCGGCCACAGCATGGTCATCGCGACGGGTTTGGAGGTGTCGGGCGCGACGGCCGAGCCGATGTCGTCGGCGCGATCGGGTGGCACCCCGACCACGGGAAGCAGGAAGCGCGCGTTGTCCAGCCGCGCGGGTGCGCCGTAGTCGGGTGTGCCGTTGACGTTGACCAGGATCGGGTAGATGCCGGGCTTTTCCACGCCCAGCGACGGCTTGCTCAGCGCCCGCAGCGGGGCCGACAGGGTGAAGCCGACTTCTTGCCCGCGCTGCAGTTCGGGCGCCACGGTGAGGAAGTCGGCGGCGGCCTGGTAGCCGTCGGTGTCGCCGTCGAGGGTGGTGCGCAGGCCCGCGGAGGCGGTGACGGCGCCGGCGTGCTCGAGCCGGACCATGACGTCGCGGACCGGTCGGTCGCCGATGTTGGTCACCATGCCGCTGACGGTCACGACGGGTGGACTGGTCGTGGTGACCACGTCCGGGGTGACTTGATCGATGCGGACGCGGACGAACGGCGTCACCCCGGGCTCGCCCGCCGCCGCGCGCGGCATCACCGGGCCGGTGAGCGCCGCGAGTCCGGCCACGATGGCGAGCACGGCGGCGACGCGCGCCAGGCCGGCCCAACGCAGATGTAGAGCGGTCACGGCCCCGGTCCGTGGCCGTTCTTCCGGCCGGCGGCCGGGTGGTCCGCATGCCGGGTCCGCGAATGTGTCTGCGGGCGGCGCCGCGGCGCGCTGGGCGGCAGCGGTGGAAGCGAGGCCGGGCCGTCGCTTCGCAACTTGTCGATCAGCTCGTCGGCCACCTTGGCCAGGCGGCGTTCGTCGGCGTAGGCGAGCCGGGACGGCAGTTCACCCATGGGCACCCAGGCGACCTCGGCGACTTCGAGATCCTCGTCGGACAGCTCGCCGCCGGAGAAGCGCATTAAGTAGTGGTGCACGGTCTTGTGCACGCGGCGGCCGTCGGTGACGAACCAGTAGTCGATGCGGCCCAGCGCGGCCAGCACACTGCCCCGGATGCCGGTCTCTTCGGCGACCTCTCTGATTGCGGTCTGCTCGGCGGTCTCACCTTGTTCGATGTGCCCCTTGGGCAGCGACCAAAGCATTCGTCCGCGCCGGTCGATGCGCCCGATCAGGGCGGCGACCTGTGATTCCCGCGGGCCGTCGAGACCGTCGATGACCAACCCCCCGGCGGAGGTTTCGTGGACGGTGCGCAGCTGGTCCGGTCCGCGGCGAGACGCTCTTGAGCGGCGCGACTTGGTGGCCGTCGAGTCGCCGGTCGCTTGACCGGTGGTTTGATTCTCGGACGAATTCGCGGCACCACGGCCCCGGCGCCGCCCCCGGCGCCGACGTGGTTTGCCTTGTTCGCCGTCCGACACCCAAGCGATAGTAGCTGGCACGGCATATTCTCCCGGAGATACTCGCCGCGCGGTGAGCGCGCGAGCTCACGGCGGAATGTGTCTCGTCAGAACGGGCCTATCGCGTGCGCGATCGCCCATACCCCACCGAAGATCAGTAGTGAGAGTGGTCCAGACAGGCTGCCTATGAGCATTCCGCGCCCGATTTGGCCCATCGTTCCAGAGGCCTGCATAACCAGAGCAGCGATCGCCATGTAGATCAGGACGACGGGAAGCACAAAAACGATCGAGTACGGCATGAAGAGCCAAGTGGTGAACTCGACGACGAAAAGATGTAGTACCGCTACCCCGAAAGTGACCGGGCCATAGCGGGATTTCGATGCCGGAATTAGCGATTCATCGGCCATCACAGGACCTTTCAGCGCAGAACCACGTAGGCGTAAACAATCGCTCCGAACAGCACTGCCGCGGAAGCGCCCGCGATGCTAAGCGCAAGACCCCGATTGCGCGGCGACGCAGACCGCAGCAGGACTGCTGTGACCGCAAGGGATACCAGTGTCGTGATAGATGCGGCGACGAGCATCCAACTGCGTTCGGTATGTCCGCGTGCCGTCGCAAAGGGCCACTTGCCTAGCACCCACATCGTGGCGAGTAACAACCCTAGGACGATCTGCACGACAAAGGGCGCGGACAACGTCGCCGTGCGCCACCCGCTTGCGTCCATGTCGCGAACTCGAAGGATAGACGGCATCCGTGGTTACTTTCAGTTGGTCGCGGTCATGCTGGGACCGCGGTGCCGGTGGGCAAAGGTGGGACGGAAGGGATGTCGGTAACCGAGCCGAAGTCGGTTGCGGGCAACGGCGCTGGCACATCGTATTTCGTGTTCCACCCACCTGTATCGAATGGAGCGAATGCCTTGCCGCCAAGGGGGCCCACGTCGTGATGGCCGGGTAGGTTGAAAGCCGGTCCCCACGATCGGCCCGATTGGGCGGGATCAATCAATACCGTGCGGGTGCCGCCGTTTGGCAAGTCCTGGTACGCCTCTAAGGATGGGTAGTCAGTCCGCGTTCCGTTAACTTGCACACCTCCTGCTCCGGGCGTGAAAACGAGGTCGCCGTTGACCGTTACTGTATGGCCCGCAAATGGTCCGGAGGGATCACCAGTGATTTGGGGGGCGAAAGGGTTGCCCGCGTCGTATTTGATCCGAACCGATCCGTCGGGAAGTTGCGTCACGCTGCCTTTGGGTACGCCGACCTTTACTTGGCCCGGTCCACCGGTAGATGTCTCCTCAACTGAGGGATTCTGTCGCAAAATAACGATTCCGTTTTCGTAGTCGATGTACGTAGTGACCTTGGTGTCTTCTGGATCGAAATTTGGATTTGGGCCGCGGTTGTTTCCAAGATCTCGTTTCCAAGGCGGAAAGCTGGTCACGTCACGCTGTTCAATCCACTGGGAGACGCGGACTACTCCCTGCCCGGGTACTGGGCGAATCTTCACCACCCGTACCTCAGACTTAGCGCCGTTGAACTTTGGGTCGTACGTCTGCGGATCTAAAGCTGCCGCAGTCTCCCAGTCGGCCGCTGAGGTCGGTTCCCGGCCAAAGACCTGCTTAAACGCCTCGATCTGATTATGGCGCCGTTGGTCTTGCGAGGGTGATTCCGGAATCTCGCCGTCGAATGCTCGGATTGACGGGTCGTACCCGTTCTGTTTACGCAGGTTGGCCATGGAATCATGGAGCTGCCGAGAATACTGATCACGGATTCGCGTCAAATTGTTAACCGATGCCTTGGTGTCGCCGATCGCATGCTTCTCGAGTCCGTCGACGTAGTGGTCCAGCAGCTGCCTCTCCGAAGCCGTTAGCTGCGGGTTTTTCTCCAGCTCCACGGCCTCACCGATTTGATTGTCGAGACCCTGGAGCGCGCCTTCGAGCGACGAAATCTCGCCCTTTCCTAATCGTTGGGCCTCGGCTAGTGCGGCCGCGACGTTCTCTAGATCGGCTCCGATTTTGGGCAACTGCGCTGCTTGCAACCCGAGTAACGTCGTGGCCCGTCGAACCTCCGCCGAGTCGTTGATCGGATTCACGCCATTTTCGTGCGTCCAAGCCTTGTCGAAGCGACTCCGCGCTTGCTGGAATGCCGCTTCCGCTTCCCCTGTGGATCGCCCGGCGTTGTGAAACGCTGTTGCGAGGTTCGAGATCTGAGCCGGCCGGCCGCTCTGCAATGTGGCATTGATCTTCCACGGGTCGCCACCCGCGAACATGACCAGTGCGCCCTTGCTTATGTATCGGAGATGCACCGCACCGTCCCGCCGTTCACCCTTCTATCCGCACGCAACGCTACTGACACTCAGCGCCTGGTCAATTCACTTTGATGGCGTGCGAGGCTCCTCACACGGGCTTTTCGTCACCACCCGACTAGGCTGATCGAACGTGCCAGACGCCGCCCAGGATGCCGACCTGCTGACCGCTGCCGCGGTCGCCCTCAACCGGCATGCGCCCATGCTGGCCGAGCTCGGCGCGCTATTTGAAGGGGCTGGTCGCGAGTTATATCTGGTCGGCGGCGGAGTGCGAGACGCCGTATTGGGTCGCTTGACGTCGCTCTCCGACTACGACTTCGCAACCGACGCCCGTCCCGATCAAGTGAAACAGGTCTTGCGGCGGTGGGCCGATAACTTGTGGGACACAGGGATCGAGTTCGGGACGATTGGCGTTGGCAACCGCGATGACCGTTTCGAAATCACCACATTTCGCGCAGACCGCTATGACCAGGTGTCTCGTCATCCAGAGGTGCGATTCGGCGAAAACATCGAGGACGACTTGCTGCGCCGCGACTTCACCGCGAATGCGATGGCGGTGCGCATCACATCTGCGGGCCCAAGTGAATTCCTCGATCCGTACGGCGGTTTGGCGGCGCTGCGCACGCGGATCCTGGATACCCCCGCCGCGCCGGAGGTGTCCTTCGGCGACGACCCGTTGCGGATGCTACGCGCGGCGCGGTTCGTCTCGCAGCTCGGCTTCGGCGTCGCGCCGCGGGTCCGCGAGGCGATCGAACAGATGGCCCCGCAGTTGTCTCGGATCAGCGCCGAACGGGTGGCCGCCGAGCTGGACAAGCTGGTGCTCGGCGCGGACCCGACGGCCGGCGTCGACCTGCTGGTGCAAACCGGCATGGGTGAGGTGGTGCTGCCCGAGGTGGGCGGCATGCAGATGGCGATCGACGAACACCACCAACACAAGGACGTCTACCAACACTCGTTGACGGTGCTGCGTCAGGCGATCGCCCTGGAAGACGACGGCCCGGACCTGGTGCTGCGGTGGGCAGCGCTGCTGCACGACATCGGCAAGCCCGCCACTCGGCGCCACGAGCCCAACGGCGGCGTGAGCTTTCACCATCACGAGGTCGTCGGCGCCAAGATGGTGCGAAAACGGTTGCGGGCGTTGAAGTATTCCAAGCAGATGGTCGAGGACGTCTCGCAACTGGTGTATCTGCATCTGCGGTTCCACGGCTACGGCGACGGCAAGTGGACGGATTCCGCGGTGCGCCGCTACGTCACCGATGCCGGTCCGCTGCTGCCGCGGTTGCACAAATTGGTGCGAGCCGACTGCACGACGCGCAACAAGCGTCGGGCCGCGCGGTTGCAGGCCAGCTATGACCGGCTCGAGACGCGGATCGCCGAGCTGGCCGCTCAGGAGGATCTGGCGCGGGTGCGTCCCGATTTGGACGGCAACCAGATCATGGAGCTGCTCGGCATCCCGGCCGGTCCTCAGGTCGGCGAGGCCTGGCGGTTTCTGAAGGAACTCCGACTCGAGCGCGGACCGTTGGACAACGAGGAGGCGACCGCAGAGTTGTTGGCGTGGTGGAAGTCTCGGGGGAACGAGTAGCGGCAGCCACGCGTCGAAATAGCCATGGACTACTGCATGGCTGGCGATAACGGCGCCGCTTTCTGGCACGGGCAACCCGACCTCGACCTGGACCACGACGGTCGCTTCGAATCGATCGGACTGGATTTCGACCACGACGGATTACGCGACGACGCACTCGCCGATCTCGACGGCGACGGCATCGTCGATCACGCGGTGTTGGATCTCGACAACGACGGCACCCCGGAGGCCTACTTCACCGACGACGGCTCTGGGACGTGGGCGGTGGCGATGGATCGCGGGGGCCAGCTGCGCTGGTTCGGCCTCGACGGCGTCGAACACACCGGCGGCCCGCTGGTCGATTTCGACGGCCAGGGCCGCGCCGATGCCCGCCTCGTCGACACCGATAGTGACGGGCTGGCCGACCAGGTGCTGCGCTCGGACGACAGCGGCGTGACCGGTTACGTCGACACCGACGGCGATGGCAAATGGAATGTGCGGCTGACCGATTCGGACGGCGACGGTCTGGCCGACGGCGCGAACTCGCTCTGAGGGTGGTGTCGACCTAGCGACGCCGATGTTACTGCGGCACTTGAGCATTGCGTTCCTCGTCGCCCAAGCCGGCGGTGACCCATGGTCGACCAACGCTAGCATGCACGCCGGTCGCCCCGCGCAGATTTCATACCTGGCGCGGGCTTTTCGCGACGCCGGAGTGAGCACGGCGGAGGCGGTCGCCGCCTTCGAGGCTGCCCGGTGCCGGTTCGAGGCGGCCTGGGATCACCAAAACGCGGATCATTCGATCAACGATGCCGCCGAGGTGCAGCGGGTGACCCGGTCGCTGGGCCTGCAGGCCGGGCAATTGCCGCGGATCGCCGCCAATTTGGAGAACGTCGCCGCGGCGCTGGCCGAAGCCCAGCGGGCCTGCACGAGATACCTGGACGCGCTGGAATACGACCTCGAAGACATCGACGACGAGATGTGCGATGCGTTGGCGGACGGCGATACCTGTGGTGCCGACGATCTGCGCACCGACGCCGTCAGCGAGGTTGCGGCGATCGTGGTGCAGCTGCGTCGGATTCGCGACGGGTATTCGGAGGTGCTGACGGCCGCGCTAGGGAGCTTGCGGACAGACGGTGTAGACCCGGCGGAAATTCAGGGCGTCGACGAGCTGGCCATTCCGCCGCCGGACAGCAGTCCGGAATGCGTCAAGCGGTGGTGGGATGCGCTGAGCGCGAATCAAAAGAAGCTACTTGTCGATCAAGGCGCGCACGAGTTGGGCAACCTCAACGGGATTCCGGCGGAGGTGCGTGATGCGGTGAACCAGGCAGCGATGGACGACGATCTGCGCAGGGTGGAAGACGTCGCCCGCCGGAGCGGACTGAACCCAAAGACGTTGCGCGACAGCGCGCTGCGCAACCGGGACGCCGATATGTTCACCAGACCCGAGGACTACGGGCTGTGCATCACCGACGTCACCCGCTACCAGAACGCGGTCAAGACCAATGACTTCCTCGAGCGCGACAAAAGCTCCGACGCCCCCCGCGGTCTGCCGATCATGCTGTGGGCGTATGACCCGCTGGCGTTCAGCGGCAAGGGCAGGGCCGCGATCGCGATCGGCAACCCGGACAAATCCCGCAACACGGCCGTCGTGGTCCCGGGCACCAACAGCAGCGTGCGGGGAGGGTGGATGTCGGACGGCACCGACGACGCCATCAATCTCTACGAACAGGCTGCCCGAGCCGACCCCCAGCGATCCACCGCGGTGCTGGCCTGGATGGGTTATGACGCACCCGAATTCGGCCAGCCGCATTGGCAACAGGCCATCACCGACCCCGCCGAATTGGAACAGGTCGGCACGCCGTGGCGGGCGAGGCAAGCCGGTGCGTTGCTGGCCGCCGATGTCAACGGTCTCGCGGCGACGCATGACGGGCCGACCCCAGCGCATGTCACCGTCCTCGGACACTCCTACGGCTCGACGACCGTGGCCGACGCTTTCGCCCACAGCGGCATGCGCGCCAACGACGCCGTGCTAACCGGTTGCCCCGGAACAGACTTGGCGCACGGCGCCGCGGACTTTCATCTCGACGGCGGCAGGCTGTATGTCGGGGCCGCGTCGACCGACGTGATCAGCTGGATCGGTGAGACGGGCAGTGGTCTTCCGAACGGACTCAACGAGACGCTCGGCGGCCCGGTGGGACCGTTGGCCGGGCTGGGCGGTGACCCGGCGCATGCGGGTTTCGGGGCGGTCCGGTTTTGTGCCGAAGTCGCGGGTTCGCACAGCGTCATGCCGTGGTTCACCGACCACTCGCACTACTACGACGTGGGCAGCGAGTCGCTACATAACATCACCGCGATCGTCACCGGGCACGGCGATGGTTTGGCCGGGGAAGGCATGCTCGCGTCCGAGCGGGCCTCGGCGCGGATAGCCGTTCCTCTCCAGGTGCACACGCCGTTGGGCACGGTGTCGTTACCGCATATCGGCATGCAGCTGCCGTTCACCGTCGACCCGGAATGGGATCGGCCGGCGCGCTCGGTCACCAACGGTCACGCGTTCTAGCGGTCGCGGTGTCGGAGGCGGTGAATTGACCACTTGGGAATCGGCATTTAGCCTGCTCACAGGTGTTATGACCCGGAGGGAGTGCCGATGTTCGTCGATACGGATCTTTTGCACTCGGGAGGCAATCAGTCGCACCGCGCCGGCGGACACGCTCAAGACGGCGCGGATCAACTGGCGGGCGGAACCGTCGAAGCGGGAATGTTCGGTGACTTCGCCGCGGCCGACGCGTTTCACAGTGCAGTCTCGGCCGCACACGGCCAGCACGTGAAAACCCTGCAGGGTCACAGTCAGACGCTCACGGGGGTCGGCACCAAGGCGCACCACGCGGCCAACGGGTTCACCAACATGGACAAGGCCAACGCCGCCGACATGAAGGCTCTCCGCCCGAGCGCTGGCCCCTCAACACAAAACGTCTGAGCAACGGGCGTGACGGAGGATCCGCCCTCACATCCGGGTGTAGCGCCGCATGCTGGTCCGCCGGTAGGGCAGTGGGCACCGGGTTACTCCGCGCCACAGGCGCCACGCTCACGCATGTGGCCGGCGATCGCGATCGGTGCGATGGTTCTGGCTTCGGTTTCGACGGTCGTGGCCGTTGTTGCGTTGGTTGCGGCAACGTCGCGGTCATCGACTTCGAGCGCAACATCTTCGTCGGCCGCCCCTTCCTATAGCGCCGCCGAAGTGTCTGCGGCGCACCAGAAGTTGTGTGACGCATACAAGCTGGCTGCGCGTGCTGTGCAGATCGATACCAACGGCGATAACCCCGCTCTTGCGGGCGTGGCCAGCGTAAATGCGGCAGTAACGCTGGAACAGGCAGTAAACGCGGCACCTGCGATCCCGTCTAGCGACCGCACCGCTGCCCTCGCGTTAGCGGCTGCGTACACCAAAGCCACGGCGATGGGGAGTTGGTCGCAGCGGGACGACCCCGCCTTTCATGCGGAAGTAGATGATGTCAATGCCAAAGACGCCGCTATGAAAACGGTATGCGGTCTCGGGTGACTTCCCGTCCACGGCCGTGGTGATTGCTCGCTGCTCCGTTAGCTGGTCAACTATTGAAGCGAAGTTCCCGAAAATAGGTCTTGGATGCGCTTGGACTAAAGGAGGACGCATGGTGGGGGATTTGCCTCCGGCTCCGGGGGAAGGGCCGACCACCGGCCCGCCGCCAGGCCCAGCGCAATGGGCGCCAGCATTTCCCATGCAGCCACCACCGCGTCCACGGACGTGGCCGTTGATCGCATTGGCCGCGCTTGGCGTGTTGCTTGGCGTCGCTGCTTTGGTGGTCGCGTTGACCCGCCCCGCGAGCGATCAATCAGCGGTCTCCTCGACCACGTCGACGACACCCTCGTTTACCGCGGACCAAACTGCAGCTGCACATAAACAGCTTTGTGACACGTACAAGCTGGCAGCACATGCTGTTCAAATTGACACGAATGGCGACAACCCTGCATTTGCCGGTATCGCTACTGTGAACGCGGCAGTGATGCTCGAGCAGGCAGTAAACGGTGCGCCAGCGCTCCCGGCCGGCGATCGGTCTGCTGCACTCGCCCTAGCTGCGGCGTACAGCAACGCTCAGGCAACCGCCAGCCTCGTTCAGACGCGCGACGACCCTGCTTGGCACACGGTGTCCGATGAAGTTAATACAAAGGATGCCGCGATGAAAAAGATATGCGGCAGTTAGCTGCCTCCACAGATCGACCGCGAGGCCGTTACTCGATTTCTTGTAGTTAAAGCGGATGACCTACGGATATACCTAAAGCTTTTCGTGAGCAGTGCTGCATAAACTACAAGGAGAATTATTGTGGCACTTGAGTTTACGTCGAGCTCCTGGAAATAGAGCGAGCGCATGGCCCGCCCGGCGCAACGCAGTCGGCGCCTAAGCTTTTCCAGCCACACCTGCGCTAGCGTGCGTGGCCTGCGGTGGTGTTGGGCGCCGCGGCCACGGTAGTGGCGATCGCTGCATTGATGTGGCGCTGACTCGGCCGGGAGCTACGAAGCCAACTTTGACAAGCAACTCCGCCGAGCTGCTGTGCTGCCCAGACGTCGGCTGCACAGCGACCACTCGCGATACGTACAAGCTGCAGCGCGATCCGTTACGACTGACACTAACTGGGCCGACAAGGCGCTTGCCCGTGTCGCACTCTACTAATGCGACAGGCGTGCTGGACGACGTTCGGGATCCGGCTATTGATGCAAAAATCGGCGGTGCCGTGCGTGCACTAACAGCGGCGTACCGCACCTCCAACGCGCTCAGCGGTATTGCCAGCGATTCTGAGTATCGGGCAACCCTCGATGACGTCATGGCGAGAGATGCCCCGTTCAGAAATACATGCGGCAGCTAGCTCGCCACCGTTGAGGAACACAAGCATGGCAATGACTCAGCCAGCGGAGCTGCAGAGGCTTCCAGCGGGCGCGTTCGCTCAATAGGCGGCCGATGAAAAGGTGAAGCAGACCCCCACGAGAGCAGTGATGGACGGAATGAGTCAGCGTGAGGTGGCGGGTACATCGACCGCGGGACCGGAGGATTAGGGCGACACGACGGCGCAACGCAGCACAGTGAATTGCTGCTATCCCCTCGGCTGCCCCACTATTGAAGGGTTAGGGCACAGCCATTCGGAGTACTACCCACAGCTGCGGACCGCAGGGAGGACAGATGGTGGGAGACCCGCTTTCGGGCCATCGTGAGGGGTTGGCTGCCCAACCATCCTCGGGAAGTTGGCCGCCACCGCTTTTCCCACAGCCAGCGTCGCGTCCACGACCATGGCTGGCGATCGCGCTAATTGCGACCGCCGCAGTGGCTGTTGCTGCGTTAGTCGTGGCACTGATGCGGCCGAGTGCTTCGCATTCGTCAGCGACCACAACTGCGGCCCACACCCATATGCCGGCGGAGACCGCCGCTGCGCAACAGCGGCTTTGCGACACCTACAAGTTGGCAGCCCGAGCTGTGCAAGTCGATACAAATGGCAGCGATAAATCGTTCGCGCGGATTGCGCTTACGAATTCCGCCTTACTGCTTGTCAACGTCTCTAATGACCCAGCGTTGGACGAGCAGCATCGTAGTGCGGCTAAGGCCCTAGCTACGGCATACCTGACAGACACGGCGAAAAGCAGCGATGGGGTAGCTACCGAGTCCGAATTTCAAGAGGCGGTCGCCGACGTGAACGCCAAGAATGCTGCAATGAAAAAGGTATGCGGTGGCGGTTGACCTTCCCCCTGGCACCTGGACCGCCGCACTGATCGGGCCGTGGTGGCCAGCGCCGTCAACGGGCCTACGGGCCGGCGCGCAACACTGGAACCAAGAGTGCGCGGAGCAGCAGTTATTTGCACAGAACTTGCGCACTCAGTGGACAGCCTTTGCTGCGAATAATAAGGGCCATACAGCGGACGACCTTATAACCAGGTTCCAGCAAGGGGAAAAGCTTCATCTGGATCTCGCCGAAAAATACCAGACAAAAGCCTCGGCGTTTAATTCCGGTGCTGACGCGATCGACTATCTACGAAGTCGCTTGTCGGAGATAGCGAACACAGGCAATAAAGAGATCAATGACATCCTCGCATCAAAGAAGCCACCTCCGGAAAAGTTAGCGGAAGTACAAGCTGTCCAAGCACGCTGCAACGCCGACGCCGCAAACGTCAGCAGGGATGCCCTCGACAAGATGATGGCGGCCACGCAAAAGATCCTCGATGCTGAGGGGATTGGTGGTAACGCACGGAGTTGGGCACAGACAAATGGGTTCGACGTTGGTGAGCCCAAGCCGCCAAATCCAATCAGCAAGGAAGACCTGGAAACGTCGGGTCCCACGTCGGGCGGATTTGGAGGTGGCGGTATCCACGGTGGGCCGGCATCCGGTGGCGGTGGTGCTAATGGTGAGCCTCCGTCAGGTGGCGGACCGGGAGCCGGTCCGTCCGGTTGGGGAGCTGGAAATGTTCATGGCGGACCGGCGTCGCCCAGCAGCCCCGGGGTAGGGTTTGGAAACGCAAACGTGCCAGGTGGGCAAGTACCCGGCGGTGGCGGCGCAGGCAACCTGCCCACGAACCTGACCATGCCCGGTGGCGGCGGAACTATATCGCCAGGGATACCTGGCGTACACGGCGGTGGAATGCCAGTGTCTCCGGTCGGTCTAGGCCAAGGCGGCCAACCCGGATTGGCCCAGGCCTTCACGTCCGGTTTGGCGACTGGTCAAGCGACGGGCCCTGGCGGGCAAGCGTTTACGGGGGGGCCACTACAAGCGATGGAGGCCGGGGGACCTCAAGCCCCTCAGGCAACACCGGCGGTGACGCCGACAGTACCAAGCGCGGGAGCATTCATACCGACTGGTACTCCGGCCGATGCACCCCCCGCGGCGTCCCCCGCGCCGGTGGCCACCGGGGGAGGCGGTTCAGTTGCGCCCGTCATGACCGGCGCATCGTGGTCGTCGCCCGCACCAACCCTCGGTGGCGGACCTTCCATCCCGTCAGGATCGCTGCCCGCCTACGGCTCCGACCTGCGCCCGCCGGTAGTGGCGCCCCCATCCGTACCGTCTACCCCTGCCGGTCCCGTGTCGGGTGCACCGGTAGCGTCTTCGCCCGCATCGTCCCCGTCCGCCGGCGGGCCACTGGTCTCCCCGGTGGAGCGAACGGCGTCCGGGGCGGCCGCGGGTCAGGCCGGTGCGGGGTCATCGACGATGGCTGGCGCATCGGCCGCCTCGGCGGCTACCGGCGCGACCGCCGGCGCCGTGTCCGCGAGGACCGCCGAGCAACAGCGGCTGCAGCGGCTCGTCGATGCGGTGGCCCGCCAGGAGCCGCGGCTGTCATGGGCTGCCGGGCTCCGCGACGACGGCACCACGACGCTCCTCGTCACCGATCTCGCCGCCGGGTGGATCCCGCCGCATGTCCGGTTGCCCGCGCATGTCACCCTTCTTGATCCGTCGGCACGACGGCATGACGCCAACGTGGTGGATCTGCTGGGCGCTATCACGGTCGCGGCCGCCCATCACGCCAACACGTATGTGGCCGAACCAGGTCCCGACGAGCCTGCGCTCAGCGGTGATCGGCCCGCCCGCTCGGCCGCACCACAGGTCGATGAGCTCGGCCCCACTTTGGTGGATGCCGTCCGCCGCCGCGATGGTTTACCGCGGATCGCGCAGGCTATAGCCGCGCCAGCGGTGCGAAAGACAGGTGTGCTCGACAGCGAAGCCGAGATGTTGCGCGAATGCGCCGCTGACATCCAGCACGCGGTGCTGGCAGCTTATCCAGACCACAACCCAGCGGCTGTGGCGGATTGGATGCTTCTAGCGGCTATCGAGGCGCTAATTGATGGACACGACTACCTCGCGAATTATCACTTGGCCTGGTTTGACGCGATCAGTCACCGGGGCGGTTCGTAATTGCCCGCAATTGTCGGGTGAATAGCGTTGCCAGCGTTTTGTGCCAAGATCGTCATATCAGCGTTCGCCCGCGCCGAACGGTGCGCATCAAGCGCTCGGGCTATGTTACTGGGACGGAGGTGACCCCGTGGTTCACGGCGTAGGCCCTATCAGTAGTGATCTGCCGACGACTACCGGCTTAGCCAACGGCGTGCCGGCGCGGGTCCCTAACCCCGGTCCCGGCCACCCGCCTGATAACTCGCCTGGCGGCGGTCTGGGCGGCGGCGCGTTAACGGGAGCGGGTAACGCCGGGGTCCCCAAAGACGCAGCGGATGTCGAGGCCGCCGACGCGGACCGGCGCGCCCACGCAGCCGACGCCGCGGCCAAGTTCCCTGCCAACGAGGCGAATAGCCAGCAGGACATGCAGATGATCCAGCAGATGCTGCAGAGCGTGACCGGTGCGGTCGGCGGCGCGATCGGTGGCGTCATGGGACCGCTGACGCAGCTGCCGCAGCAGGCGATGCAGGCCGGTCAGAGCGCCCTGCAGCCGCTGATGAGCGCAGTCCAGGGCGCCCACGGCGCCGGGCTCGTTAACGACGCGCACCTGGTCGACAGCGTCGGCAGCGGTGGCGGCGGCGCTGGACTTGGCGGCGGTTCCGGTGGCGGCGGCGCCGGCCTCGGCGGTGGTGGCACCACCCCGGCTAGCTCGTTGGGCCCGCCGCCGGTGCCGACCTCGTCCCCGCCGACGACGCCCGCGGCCGCCAAAGCGCCGATGATGCCGCCGACCGGTGGCATGCCCGCAATGCCCGGCCAATCCGGCATGACCGGCATGCCGATGATGCCCCCGGGCGCGATGGGCGCCGGCGGCGAAGGCGGCAAGAAGGACAGCCCGGTCGAAAAGCGGATCACGGCCCCGGGCGTGCCCAACGGCCAGCCGATCAAGGGCCGCTTGACGGTGCCGCCGAGCGCCCCGGGCAACAAGTCCGGCGAGGCCAAGCCGACCGTCGTCACCAACCGGCCCAACCGCCGGATCGTCATCATGCCGTCCGACGACGAGCCGAAGGACTAGCCGACCAAACAGCCCACCGAAAGGTGAGTGGTCGGGTAATTGGCGCGGCAGTAGGGTCGCTACGTAATCGCGGCCGGCCAAGCCCAATGCGCGGGTCATCTGGGATTGCCCGTTATTGACAGCAGAACTGTCGATACGTGCATGCTATTGGTACGTCTGCAGCGACCGCGGAAAACGCGGCCAGAAGGGTGTGGGAGTACTAACGCGAAGTGTCCGGCACGGATGCGGCGCCCACAGGGCGCACAGGTGGGTTAGGGCGGGGACGTCGGTGACCGATCCCCTGAAAATGCAAGCGGTCACGGCGTTGTCGCGCGCCCACAATCTGTACGCGCGACCCACGCGGGACGACGGGATCGGCGACGCACCGGCGCAGACGCAGGCATACGCCGAGGCGATGAAGCGGCACAGTGGCCTGCCCGCCGCGGCGGCCGCACGGTCGGGCGCCGCGAGGACGCAGTTGGCTCGGCTGGCCCACGCCGATCGGGCGCTGGGGCAGATCATCGCCGCGGCGCGGTCCGATCACGCGCGCGGCCGCGCGGCGACGAGGGTCAACCTGGACGCGGCCCTGACCGATACGACGCCGGCGGCCGATACACCGATGGGGCGCCGCGAGGCCGTCGCCCGGATGGCGGCCCGGCTGCGGACCCAACACCGGCACGTCGCCGGATCGCGCCGCCGGGCAAGGCTGCTCGCGCGCCGGCTGCGGCGCCTGCACTACCTGCAAGGGCGGTCGATGCACAGCAATCAGGGCAACGGACGCGCGGCGGTGTTGGCGGCTATCCGTAAAGCGTTGGACATCAAGGGTATTCACGATCCGGCGGCCCGGGCTCGCTGGGAACGCGGCATGGACCTGGTCGCTCGCCGCGAGTCCAACTACGACGCGAACGCGGTCAACGGCTGGGATTCCAACGCGGCACGGGGCACGCCGAGCAAGGGTGCCTGGCAGTTCATCGCGCCGACGTTCGCGGCCTATCACCAGCCGGGCACCTCGCGCGACATCCACAACCTGGTGGCGCAGGCGTGCGCGTTCATCAACTATGCGATGGGCCGCTACGGCGTCGCCGTCGACGCTTCGAATCTGGCCGATCGGATTCAGCAGGCCGATCCTCACCGAGCGCCCAAGGGGTACTGAGCATGCCGCTGAGTTTGTCTAACCGCGACCAGAACTCCGGGCACCTGTTCTACAACCGTCGCCTGCGCGCGGCCACCACCCGCTTCTCCGTGCGCATGAAGCACGACGACCGCAAGCAGACCGCCGCGCTGGTGCTGTCGATCCTGCTGGTGGCCATCGCCTCGGGCTGGATGCTGCTGCTGAACGTCCTGAAACCCACTGGCATCGTGGGGGATTCGGCGATCATCGGCGACCGTGATTCCGGGGCGCTGTACGCCAGGATCGACGGCAGGCTGTACCCCGTGCTGAATTTGACCTCCGCGCGCCTGGCGACGGGCACCGCAAACCAGCCGACGTGGGTGAAACCCACTGAGATAGCGAAGTATCCGACCGGTCCGCTGGTCGGCATCCCCGGAGCGCCGGCGGCGATGCCGGTCCATCGGGGCGCGACGTCGGCGTGGGCGGTCTGCGATACAGCCGGCCGCCCGCGCAGCCCGGAACGCCCGGTGGTGACCTCGATCGCCGGCCCACTCGACGGTTTCGACCGCGCCACACCGCTGAGCGAGGACGCCGGGGTGCTGGTCACGTTCGAGGGCAACACCTTCGTGATCTGGGGAGGCAAGCGCTCCCAGATCGATCCGTCCAACCGGGCGATCACCCTGAGCCTCGGTCTCGACCCGGGAGTGACGCTGCCGGTGGAGATTTCGCGGGCCCTCTACGACGCGCTGCCCGCGACGGAACCGCTCGGCGTCCCCGCGGTGCCCCTGGCGGGTACCCCGTCGACGTGGGTGTCGGGCTCGCAGGTCGGCGCGGTGTTGCAGGCCCAAACCGCCAGCGGCGGCAAACAGTTCTACGTCCTGTTGCCCGACGGCGTCCAAAAGATCACCAGCTTCGTCGCCGACCTGCTGCGCAGCGCCAACTCCTACGGTTCCACGGCACCTCGCGTGGTCGCTCCCGACGTGTTGGTCAACATCCCCGAGGTGAACTCGCTGGCGGTGGACTACTACCCGACCAAGCGCCTGAACTTCGTTGACACCGCGGCGGATCCGACCACTTGCGTCGGTTGGGAGAAGGGCTCGACCGACCCGCAGGCACGTGTCGTGGTCTACAACGGACGCGGACTTCCCACGCCGTCGTACCTCGACAACCGCATCGTGCACCTGGTACGCGATGACCGCGACCCGGCATCGGTGGTCGCCAACCAGGTGCTGGTGCTGCCGGGTGCGGCGAATTTCGTGACATCGACCAGCGGCGTGGTCACCTCCGACTCCCGGGAGTCGCTGTTCTGGGTGTCCGACAACGGGGTGCGGTTCGGCATCACCAACGACGACACGACGTTACGCGCGCTGGGCCTTGACCCGGGGTCGGCGGTGCAGGCGCCCTGGCCGCTGCTGCGGACCTTCGCGGCGGGCCCCGCATTGTCAAGGGAGGCGGCGCTGGTGGCGCGGGACACCGTACCGGCGCTCGGCAAGGTGGCTGTGGTGACGACATCGGCGAAGCCGGGAGGCTAGAGAATGTCCAAGAAAGCGTTCCCCATCAACCGCGTCAAGATCGAGCCGCCGAAACCGGTCCGGGTGGCGCCCAGCGCGCCGATCGCGCTACCGGAGCGCGAGCCGCGCAACATCTGGGTGATGATCGGGGTGCCTGCGCTGATCGTGGCGCTCATCGGCACCATCGTCATGCTCTACGTCTCCGGCGTGCGCAGCCTGACCACCGGCTTCTTCCCGCTGATGGGCATCGGCGCATTCAGCATGCTGGCGTTCTCCGGCCGCTTCGGCCGCGCTCGTAAAATCACCTGGGGCGAAATGGAAAAGGGCCGTCGCCGCTATCTGCGCGACCTCGACGGCAACCGCGACGAGATTCAGACCGCGGTGTGCGCACAGCGCGAATGGCAGAACTTCGTGCATTCCGATCCTCGTGGGTTGGGCGCCATCATCGGCGGCCCGCGAATGTGGGAGCGCGGCCGCGGCGACGCCGACTTCCTCGAGGTGCGGCTGGGCACCGGCGTGCAGCACGCGCCGGATTCGGTGCTCTCGGTGACCTGGCCCGACATCGCCTCCGATGAGGAGCTCGAACCGGTAACCGGGCAGGCCCTGCGCGATTTCATCTTGGAGCAGCGCAAGATTCGCGACATCGCCAAGGTGGTCAACCTGCGATCGGCGCCCGGCTTCAGCTTCGTCGGCGCGGACCTGGACCGGCTGCGCTCCATGATGCGCTCGGTGCTGTGCTCCCTGGCCGTGTTCCACAACCCGCGCGACGTCAAGCTGATGGTGGTGACCCGCAATCCCGAGGTGTGGTCGTGGATCGTGTGGCTGCCGCACAACCTGCACGACGAACTCTTCGATGCGTGCGGCTTTCGGCGGCTGGTCTTCGCCACGCCCGAGGAACTCGAGGAAACCCTGGGCGCCGAACTGCACATGAAGGGCAAGCGCGGCGCGTGGACACCATTGGCCGCGGCCAGCCCGACGGCGATGGGGTCGACGCTCGAAACCGGCGCCGACACCGTGGATCTCGGACCGCACCTGGTGATCGTCGACGACAACACCGGCAGCCCCGACGCATGGGAGAGCGTGGTCGGACAGGTCGGTAAGGCGGGAATCACCCTGCTGCGCATCGCCTCCCGGATCGGCACCGGCGTGGGCTTCGGCGACGACCAGGTGTTCGACCTCAGCGAACGCCACAGCTCACCCAACGGCTCGGCCAACGGCAAAATCGCGTTGCACCGCAACGGCTCTGACGCCGACGGCGAGGACAACCGCCCGGCCCCGTTGCTGCGGGTGCGCGGCAAATTCTTCGCCCACGCGGATCAACTCTCGATACACCGCGCCTACCGCTACGCGCGGGCGATGGCACGCTGGTCGCCGACCAGCCGCAGCGAGATCAACGACTCGGTCAGCGGTGCAACCGAATTGCTGCGAGCCCTGGGTATCAGCGACCCGCGGGACTTGGACGTCGACCGGTTGTGGGCGGAGCGTCGCGGCCGCGGCGACGAGCGCTGGTGCGAGGTTCCCGTCGGGGCCAAACCCAACGGCGAGCTGCAGAACATCATCATCCGCGCCAAGGACTTCGGCGGCTTCGGCTTCCACTCCGTGGTCATCGGGACCAGTGGCTCGGGTAAGTCGGAGTTCTTCCTGTCGTTGGTCTACGGCATCGCGCTGACCCACTCGCCGGAAACGTTCAACGTCATCTTCGTCGACATGAAGTTCGAGTCGGCGGCCCAGGACATCCTCGGCATCCCGCACGTGGTGGCCGCGCTGTCTAACCTCGGCAAGGACGAACGCCACCTGGCCGAGCGGATGCGTCGGGTCATCGACGGTGAGATCAAACAGCGCTATGAACTGTTCACCTCGGTGGGTGCGCGCGACGCCAACGACTACGAAGAGATCCGGCTCGCCGGACGCGACCTGCCGCCGGTGCCGGTGCTGCTGGTCATCGTCGACGAATACCTGGAGCTGTTCGCCAACCACGAGAAGTGGATCAATCTCATCATCCACATCGGCCAGGAGGGCCGCGGCGCGAACGTCTTCTTCATGCTGGGCGGGCAGCGCCTGGACCTGTCCTCGCTGCAGAAGGTCAAGTCCAACATCGCCTTTCGCATCGCGCTGCGGGCCGAGTCCGGTGACGACAGCCGCGAGGTGATCGGCAGCGACGCCGCCTACCACCTGCCGTCGAAGGAAAACGGCTTTGGCCTGCTGAAGGTGGGCCCGCGCGATCTCGAGCCGTTCCGCTGCTTCTACCTCTCCGCGCCGTTCGTGGTGCCCAAGACCAAGGAGGTCGCCACCACCGTCGACATGACGCTGACCAAGCCGCGGCTGTACAACTGGCAGTTCCAGCCGCTGGACGCCTCCGATGCCACGGCGCTGGAGGCGGCCGCCGCCGTCGACGCCGAGCCCGACGAATTCCTCTACTACGACGACGGTTTCAAGCGCAAGAAGATCGTCGACGTGCTGCGCGAGTCGTTGCATGAGGTGCCGCACCGCTCGCCGCGCCGGCCGTGGCTGGAGCCGCTGGAGGAACCCGAGACCATTGATGCCCTTGTCGCCGGATACCGGGGCAAGCCGTGGCACATCGACTACGGGCACAACGCGGGCCTGATGTTCCCGGTGGGCGTCATGGACATCCCCGAGGAGTCCAAGCAGGTCGTGCATGCGGTGGATGCACTGCGCAGCAACGTGATCGTGGTGGGTGCCAAGCAGCGCGGCAAGACCACCACCCTGATGACGCTGATGTGCTCGGCGGCGACGATGTACACCCCCTCGCGCGTGACGTTCTTTTGCATCGGCGGGGCCACCCTCGCCCAGGCCGCCTCGCTGCCCCACGTCACCGACATCGTGTCGCCGAAGGACGCCGAGGGCATCGAGCGGATCTTGAGCAGCATGGACGCCTTGATCGATGCCCGTGAGGATTCGTTCCGGCGCCTCAAGATCGATCTCGACGGTTTCCGCGAACGCCGGTTCGGGCCGGGGAGCGACGGGCTGGGCGGCACCGACGCCAACGACCCGTTCGGCGATGTGTTCGTGGTGGTCGACGACTACGACGACCTGTACTCCAAAGACACCGTGCTGGGCGATCGCATCATCTCGCTGAGCAGCCGTGGCCCCGAATACGGGGTGCACGTGATGTGCAGCGCCGGCGGCTGGATTCACGGGCAGCGCCAAAGCCTGCTGCAAAACGCCACGGCGCGAATCCAATTGCGGCTGGCCGACCCCAGCGAAAGCCAGATGGGGCACTCGTCGCTGGAGTCGCGGGACGCGGCCCGGCGGACGCTGAACCGGCCAGGCTTCGGCCTGACCGACAGCCTGCACGAACTGCGGGTCGGTGTGCCGGCGCTGACCGACCCGGCCACCGGCGCGGTCGTCAGCATCGTCGACGTCGGGGCCCGCATCGCGGACGTCGCCGGGGTCACCAAGCACGCCACCCTGCAGCGACTGCCGCAGCGGGTGGCGCTGAAGGCGATCCTGGATTACGAGGCGGCGCGCCCCAGCGGCGACGACCTCTCGATCGCCTTCGCCATCGGCGAGCGCCACGAACTGGGGCCGGTTCCCATCAAGCTGCGCGAGAGCCCCGGAGTGATGATCCTGGGACGGCAAGGCTGCGGAAAGACGTTGTCGCTGGTCGCCATTGGCGAGGCGATCATGAGCCGCTTCAGCCCCGAGGAAGCGCAGCTGACGCTGATCGACCCGAAGACCGCACCGCACGGCCTGCGCGATCTGCACGGTCCCGGCTACGTCCGTGCGTACGCCTATGACCAGGACGAGATCGACGAGGTGATCACCGCTTTGGCGCAGCAGGTCCTGCTGCCGCGGCTGCCCCCGAAAGGCCTGAGCCAGGAGGAGTTACGCGAGCTCAAGCCGTGGGAGGGCCCGCGGCACTTCGTGCTCATCGACGACATTCAGGACCTGCGCCCGGATCAGAGCTACCCACCCAAACCACCGGTGGGCGCGGCGCTGTGGAAGCTGATGGAACGCGCCCGCCAGATCGGGTTGCACGTCTTCACCACCCGAAACAGCGCGAACTGGGCGACGCTGCAAATGGATCCGTGGATGCGTTTCCAGAACTCGGCGAAAGTCGCTCAGCTCTATATGGACAACGATCCGCAGAACCGGATCAACCGGAACGTCCGTGCCCAGAACCTGCCGCCGGGGCGCGGCCTGCTGGTGAGCGTCGACGGCGACGTCGAAGGCGTGCTGGTCGGGCTGCCGTCCTCGGTCATACCGCCGCAGCAGTAACCCGTTGTCGCTCCGGCGTTTTCACGCTCGGCGCCGCGGCGCGGCGGGGGAGCGGGCTCGGCCACCAGAACCACCGGCCCAGCAGGGCGACGATGGACGGCACGATGAAGGCCCGCACCAGCAGAGTGTCCAGCAACAGCCCGACCGCGACGGTCGTGCCGATCTGGGCGACGCTGAGCACGCTGCTCGTCAACAATGCCAACATGGTCAACCCGAACACGATGCCGGCGACGGTGACCACTCCGCCGGTGCCGCCGAAGGCCCGGATGATGCCGGTCTTGAGGCCCGCCGCCGCTTCCTGTTTGATGCGCAGCGCGAGCAACAGGTTGTAGTCGGCGCCGACGGCGATCAGCGCGATGAACGCGAAAGGCGCCACGGCCCAGTGCAGGTCCTGATGCAGCAGGTGCTGCCAGATCAGCACGCTGGCGCCGACGGCTGAGGCGTAGGAGGTGACGACCGTCCCGACGACGACCACGCCCGCCACCGGGCTGCGCAGCATGACCGTGACGATCAAGAAGATGAGCACCAGCGCGGCGCCCGCCAGCAGCGTCGCGTCGCTGGCGACGAAACGCTGCAGATCGGCCGTCACCGGGCCCACGCCGGCCAGGTCCACCTCGGTCGGGGTCAGCGTCCCCTCCTTGGTGGCCTCCTTGATGGCGGCGCGCACCTGATCGGCCCGCTTGGCGCCATCGGCCCCCCATTCGGAACCGTCGCCATAGACCAACAGGTATGCGGCGCGACCGTTTTCCGAGATGAGGTGGCGCAGCGCGGTGGTGTACCGGGCGTCGGTCAACGCGCGCTGCGGCATGTAGAAGTCCCCCACGGCGCTGCCCTGGAATTGCGTGGCGATCTCGTTCAGGTAGTCGGTCAGCTGATGCATCTGCGGCCCGAGCGTGTCGGACAGCGTCAGCAAGTCGCGCGTGGCCGAACGGGCCTGTCCCAACGCGTCTTTCATCGACGTCACGCTCTGGGGCAGGGTGGCCATCGCGGTGGCGGCGGTGGTCGAGCCGCTGGTCAGCTTCGCGGCGCCGGAACCCAGCCGCGTGGATGTCTGCACCAGGCTGTCGACGGGCTGAAGCACCCGGTCCACCGTCGAGCAGATCGGGTTGGCCGCGCAGTCGGGGGTACGCGCGACGAAGTCTCGCAACGGGTCGAGGTAGCCCGACACCGTCGTGACGTTGCGTTGCAGGCCGTCCATGCCGGCCCGCATGTCTTCGGCGGCGCCGGACATGTCCGCCAATCCGGCACTGCCGCCCCGTAATCCGTTGCCCAGCCCGTCGACGGCCCGCTGCGTCTGCGCCAGCGCACCGTCCAGTTCGGAGACGCGCCGGAGGCGCTGCGTCAGCGTCTCCATCGTGTCCCCGAACTGGCGGCCGAGCACACCGGCCTGATAGCTCAGCGTCGCCTGTTCGGGAACCTTGCCGTCCGGGCGGCTGGCGGACTGCACGGCACGCACCCCCGGCACGGCCATGATGTGACGCGTGATTCGCTCGATGGCGATCAGGCCGGCGGGGTTGCGCAGGTCGTGGTCGGCTTGGATGGCGACGACGTCGGGCAACAGCGAGTTCGCCGCGAAATGCCTTCCGGCGCTCGCGTAGCCGCGGTTGGAGTCGGTGGACGACGGCGTCGCGGCGGGCTCGTTGAAGCCGACCCGCATGCCGGCCAACGGCAGCGCGACGAGCAGGCACAACCCCAGCGCGGCGACCAGGATCGGGCCGGGCCAGCGCGCCACGGACGTCCCGACCCGGCGCCACCGCCGCGCGGTGGTGGACGGTCGCGGTTCGAGATACCCGCGACGTATCGCCAGGCTCATCAGCGCGGGCGTCAACGTCAGCGCCGCGACCATGGTCGCCAGAATGCCGATGGAGCAGGGCAGCCCGGCGCTGCGGAACGAACCTACCTTCGCGAACACCAGGCACGCCAGCGCGACCGATACCGTCAGCGCCGATCCGATCACCACGGGCGCGATGGAACGGTAGGCCTGCGTCAAGGCCTGGGCAGGGGCGACGCCGTTGCGGCGGCCTTCGTGATAGCGGCCGACCAGGAAGATCGCGTAATCGGTACCGGCACCGAGGGTCATCGCGGCCATGAGCGCCACCGAAAACAGCGACACCTCAACCACATTGGACTGGCCGAGGGCGGCGACGACGGCACGCGCCAAAGCCAGGGCGAGTCCCACCGAGATCAGCGGGATAGCCGCCGCGACCGGCGATCGGTAGACCACCAGCAGTAACAGCAGGATGAGACCGATGGTGGCCGCGGTGATGCCGAGCATCTGGCGGTCGATCGCGGAGAACTCGTCGACGATGGTGGCGCCGGGTCCGGTGACATGGACTTCCAGGCCCGACGGCGGCGCGAGGTTGTGGATGGTGCCGCGCACGGCGTCCACCGAATCGCGCGCCTGCGCGGTGCCGAGCATTCCGGCGAGCCGCACCATCACGCTGACCGCCTTGCCGTCCGAACTCTGTGCGCCGGCGGCCGTGGCGGGCTGCGACCACAGGTCGGTCACCGCATACACGTGGCGCTGGTCCGAACCCAGCGAGGCCGTCAACGCGTCGTAGAACTGGCGATCCTGTTGCTTCAGACGCTGATTGCGTTCCAGCACAACGTAAACGAAGTTGTTGCTGGGTGTCTGGTTGAACAACTGGGCGGCTCGGGCGGCCGCCTCGGCGCTGGGCGCGCCGGGCGGCATGAAGGACCGGGCATGGGTGTCGACGACGCGCTCCAGTTGCGGAACCGCGAGATTGGCCGCGGCGGCCGCCAGGATCCAGAGGCCGATGATGACGACCGCGTAGCGCGACGTCAGGCGCGCAAGGCTTCCCATTCGGTCATGCAACGGTCTGCCGATCGCTGGTGGGTCCGCCGAACAGGCCCACGGCCACATGCTCGCCGCGGGTGAGGGAGCGCACCCGCAGCGACCGGCGGGTGCCGATCTCGACCAGCGCGTGCAGTCCGGGCTCGGCGGCTTCGAGATCGGCGAGCACCTGCTCGGCCGACGCGCCCTCGTGGGCCGCCTGATCCAGCTTGGCCACCAGCATGGTGATCCAACGCTGGCCGAGTGAGAGCAGCAAGCCCTCCTCGTCGCCGAACAGCTCGGACACCTCGGATGATTTGTCGATCAACGCAAGTGCCGCCTCGGGGTCCGTCTCGGCGGCTTTGATCACCTGGGCCATGAAGGCCATGCGGTCGTGCAGCAGTGTCCATGTCATGACTCGACGTTAGGAACTCGGCCACCCACCGCGCGTCGTGCCGAAGTGCAGTCTTTACCTCCTACCACGGGCGGAGGCGGGTGCCGCCCGCAGCAGGATGTGACGACGCACGGGGCTCTTCTAGGATTGGACGATGTTGCACGCCGCAGCGGATCACCTGCGGGAATTGCTTCGCCGACGAAGCGAGCTGATTCCCGTCGGTATCACCTGGGCGGCGTTGATCTCCGTCGATGTCGCCTTGGTGCTCGGCGGCGTGATCGGGACGCTGCAGCGGCCCGTCTCCGACCTGCCCGTGGCGCTGACCGCGTTCGCCCTGGCGTTGTCGCCGTCGTTCGCGTTCTTGATCTTCAACATGAAGATGACCCCGGGGCCGTTGTGGGCCACCTGGTCGGCTTCCTCCGCGCTGACTTTGTTCGGTACGTCGGCGCCGATTCACGCCGATTTCGGCCCGGCGTTGTTGGTCCTGATGGTCCTGGTCGTCGCGACGCTGGCGTCGGTGCTAGTCGGCCTGTTGGCTGCTGCGTCGGCGGCGGCGCTGCTGCTCGCCGACTCCGCACTGCACCGCCTCGACGCGGTGGTGTTATACCTCGGCTTCATCGCGGTGGGGTGGCTGCTCGGTTACCTGATGCGCACCCAGCGGTTGCTGCTGGCCGAACAGATTGCGGCGCAGGACATGCTGGCCGAACACGCCGCCGCCGACGAACGGCGGCGCATCGCGCGCGAAGTGCACGACGTCATCGCCCATTCGCTCAGCATCACCCTGCTGCACGTGACCGGCGCGCGCCGCGCGCTGCAACAGGATCGCGACGTCGACGACGCGGTCGAGGCTTTAGAACAGGCCGAGCGACTCGGCCGCCAGGCGATGGCCGACATCCGTCGTACCGTCGGGCTGCTCGACAACTGGCCGACCAAGGCCGCGCAAACCGTGCCCGAACCCGGTATCGACGACATCGCGCTGCTGGTCGAGGGTTTCCAGCGGGCCGGCCTGGCCGTCGCGCTGTGCGTCGAAGGGCCCACCGATCACGTCTCGGCCGCGGTCGGCCTCGCGCTGTACCGCATCACCCAGGAATCGCTGGCCAACATCGCCAAGCATGCGCCCGAGTCGAAAGCCGGTGTGGTGCTCGACATTTCACCCGCATCGGCGAGGCTCGCCGTCACCAACCTGCTACCCGCCGCGGTGCCGGCCACCCGGTCACCCGAAGGGCGCGGTTTGCGCGGCATGCGCCAGCGCGTCGAGCTGCTCGGCGGGGCCATCGACGTCGGCCCCACCCGCGACGGGTGGT
>NZ_LZLU01000170.1:0-22409 GCF_001673415.1 Mycobacterium sp. 1165196.3
AGGTCAACAAGATCACCTACGAGAATGCCTGCCGGTGGTATTCGTTTGACCCGTTCGAGCACCGAACCCGCCAGCAGTGCACGGTGGGCGCCCTGCGCGCCGGAGCCGGTGACCACGACGTCGAGATCCGCAGCTTCGACCACGGCCGGTTCGAACGGACCGCGGGTGCGACCCTCGGCTCCGTCAGCGCGAAACTCGATGTCTGACAATGTCTGACACGGGACAGCCACTTTTGCGAGTCGCGGTCGTCGGCGCCTCCGCCGGTCTCGGCCGATGCATCGGCACCGGACTGGCGCGCCGAGGCGCCCACGTCGCGCTGCTGGCGCGTCGATACGACAGGTTGGTCGAGGCCGCCAAAGACGCCGGCAACGGCGCGGTGGCCGTTGCGTGTGATGTCACCGCGACCAAGGCGTGCCAGCAGGCCATATCCCAGGTCGTCGATGCGCTCGGTGGGCTCGACGCCCTGGTGTACACGACCGGTATGGGAGTGCTGGCACCACTACGCGAGATGACCGCGGAACAGTGGGCGCAGTTGTTCGCCACCAATGTCACCGGGGCCTCGCTGGTCACTGCGGCCGCGGCGCCGCACCTGGCGGCATCAGCGGGCTCCGCCGTGTACTTGTCATCGCTCAGTGCGTCCTACACCACCCCGTGGCCGCTGCTCGGGGCATACGCGGTGACGAAGAGCGCGTTGGACAAGCTCGTCGAGGCCTGGCGCATCGAACATCCGGAGATCGGCTTCACCCGTCTGGCGGTGGGCGACAGCCTCGGCGGCACCGGTGACGCACAAACCGAGTTCAACAAGAGCTGGGACCCAGACGCTCTGGAATCGGCCATCAAGTTCTGGATGGAAAACAAATACATGCTTGGTGGTCTCGTCGACGCCGAACATCTGACTGAAGTGGTCCATTCCGTCATCCGTTGCGGCAACAGCAGTTTCATTCCCTCTCTGACGCTGGCCCCGCGCGCCTCCGATGCAGTGAAGGAACTCCGGCAATGGTGAACCACGAATCGCGAATGCTCATCGACGGCAAGCTCGTCGAGTCAGAGACCGGACGACAGTTCGACAACATCAACCCGGCGACGGAAGAGCTCCTTGGCGCTACGTGCGACGGAACCCGCGCAGACATGGAACGCGCCATCGCCGCGGCACGGCGCGCGTTCGACAGCACCGATTGGTCACGCAACGGCGATGTGCGTGCCTCGGGGCTGCGGCAATTGCAGGCAGCACTGGAAGCCGAACGCGAGGACCTGCGCACCGAACTCGTCGCCGAGGTGGGTTGCCCGGTGTTGTCCACCTACGGCCCGCAGCTCGACGTGCCCCTCAACGAGGCCCTGACATGGCCCGCGGACATGATTGGCGAATTCGCCTGGCAGCGTTCGCTTCCCGACAAGGACGCATTCGGCATGGGCAGTCTCACGACCCGCGAGGTCTGGAAAGAACCGGTCGGCGTCGTCGGTGTCATCACCCCATGGAACTTCCCGTTCGAGATCATCCTCAACAAGGTCGGTCCCGTCCTGGCGATGGGCAACACGTGCGTGCTCAAGCCCGCTCCCGACACGCCATGGAATGCCACCAGGATCGGTCGCATCATCGCCGACCAGACCGACATCCCGCCCGGCGTCATCAACATCGTCCCGTCGTCGGATCACCGCGTCGGGGAGGTGATTACGACGTCACCGCTGGTCGACATGGTGGCGTTCACCGGTTCGACGGCCACTGGGAGGCGGATCATGGCCGCCGCGTCCGAGACCGTCAAATCCACCTTCCTCGAGCTCGGCGGCAAATCCGTGTACTTGGTGTTGGACGAAGACGGTGACATCAGCGGCCCGGTAGGCGGCAGCGCGTTCATCTGCATGCATGCCGGGCAGGGCTGCGCAATGCCCACCCGCCTGCTGGTGCCGAACTCTCGGTACGACGAAGCGGTCGAAATCGTCAAGGCCGCGATGGAAAAGAACAAGTACGGCGACCCGACCGATCCCTCGGTGCTGCAGGGGCCCGTCGTGTCAAAGAAGCAACAGGAGCGGGTCCTCGGATACATCGAGAAGGGCAGGCAGGAAGGCGCCCGGCTGGTCACCGGCGGCGGGGTGCCCAAGCATCTGCCGACGGGGTATTTCGTCGAGCCGACCGTGTTCGCGAATGTCGACAACAAGATGACGATCGCGCAGGAGGAGATCTTCGGGCCCGTGCTTTCGGTCATCGGATTCGACGGTGACGACGACGCCGTGCGGATTGCCAACGAATCGATCTATGGCCTGTCGGGTGTGGTGTTCGCCAATGACCTGGATCGCGCCAAGTCCGTGGCGCGCCGGATCAGAACCGGCACGCTCGGCATCAATGGCGGACTGTGGTACGGCGCGGACGCGCCGTTCGGCGGCTACAAGCAGTCGGGCGTGGGCCGGCAATGCGGCATCGAGGGACTCGAGATCTTCACCGAGACAAAAACTGTCGGCTGGCCGGCCTCCTGACCGGAATCAGTCCCAACGAAAGAGACGCAATGAAGTCCAAAGCAGCGGTGTTACGCGGTGTCGGTGAGGACTGGGAAGTCACCGACGTAGAGCTCGACCCACCGCACGCGGGCGAAGTGCTGGTCAAAATGGCCTATGCGGGAATTTGTCACTCCGACGAGCACTTCTATACCGGCGACAGCGTCCCGACCGCGGACATGGAAGAGATGATGCGGGCGTCCGGACTTCCGGTGCCGGAATGGTTTCCCATGCTCGGCGGCCACGAGGGTTCCGGGATCGTCGAGGCCGTCGGCTCCGGGGTGAAGACGCTGAAGCCCGGTGACCACGTGGCTATTTCGTTCCTGCCCGCCTGCGGCAACTGCCGATGGTGTGCCAGCGGCCACACCTACCTGTGCGACGTGGGCGCCGACATCTACAGCAAGGCGATGACCACCGACGGCACCCGCCGGCGCCACCTCGGCGACGAGGACCTCATGGCCATGATGCAGGTCGGTACCTTCTCCGAGTACGTGGTGGCCTCCGAGCGCTCACTGGTCAAAGTCCACGACTGGATTCCGCTGGAGGCCGCCTCGCTGGTGTCCTGCGGTGTGACGACCGGATTCGGGTCGGGGTCGGTGGCAGCGGGTACCCAAGCCGGCGATACCGTCGTCGTGGTCGGTGTCGGTGGGATAGGCATGAACGCCGTGCAGGGCGCGAAAGTCGCCGGCGCCAAACACATCGTCGCGGTCGACCCCAACGCGTTCAAGCGCGAGGTCGCGCCGACGTTCGGGGCCACCCATACCGCCGTCGACATCGGCGCCGCACTGGACTTGGTCAAGGAGATCACCTGGGGCGTGATGGCCGACCGGGTTGTGCTCACCCCCGGGGTCGTGCCCGCGGACATGATCTTGACCGCGATGATGTTGTTGCGCAAGGGCGGAACCTGTGTGCTGACAGGAATGCCGAAGATCACCGACTTGATGGTGCCGATCGTCCTCACCGACATGGTCAGTTCATGCAAGACGTTCAAAGGCGTGCTCTACGGCGAGTTGAACCCGCGAGAGGCCATGCCGAAACTCTTGGCGATGTACGAGGCGGGTCTGATCAAGCTCGACGAGCTGGTCACGCAGAAGTACAAGCTCGACGACATCAACGAGGCTATGACAGACCTTCGCGCCGGCAAGAATATTCGCGGAGTCATCGCGTTCGAATAGCGTTGCGACGTCACGTCGCGCGGTGCAACAGCATAACCCCGGACGGCACTCCTCCACCCGTACTGACCACGGCGGTGCGTGCGCCTTTGACCTGACGGCTGCCGGCCTGGTGGCGCAATTGCAGCACCGCCTCGTAAAGGAAGCCGAATCCGTGTAGGCGCCCCTCCGACAGCTGGCCGCCGTGCGTGTTCAGTGGGAGTTCGCCGTCCAGCGCAATGCGTCTGCCGCCATCCAGCCATTCCTGGGCCTCGCCGAATCCGCAGAAACCCAGGGCCTCGAGCCACGACACGCAGTTGAACGTAAAGCCGTCGTACAACAGGGCCAGGTCAATGTTCTTGGGACGCAGGTCAGTCCTGCTCCACAAATGCGCCGCCTGGCCGATGACTTGGGGCTCGTGGGTCAGTGTTCCTTGATCCCACGAGATGCGTTCGGCGACTTGTGTGCCGACGGCGTCGCAGCGCACCGCCGGACGTGGCAAATCTTCGGCGATCGAGGCATCGGAGACCACGACCGCGATCGAACCGTCGCACGGAACGTCACAGTCGTACAAACCAAAGGGTGAGGTGATGGGCCGCGCGGCGAAGTAGTCGGCCATCGCCATCGGCTCGCGGTAGATGGCCAAGGGGTTCAGCGCGGCGTTGCGGCGCGCATTGACGGCGATCATGCCGAAGAGCTCCCGGCCCGCACCGTATCGGTGCAGATACTGGTTGGCATTCACGCCAATCCAGTTGGCCGCGGAGGCGGCGCCGAACGGCAACGACCACTGCAGGGGACCCGTCACCCGTCCGCCGCCCGCGGGCAGCCGAAGCGCGGCGAATGTCGACTCCCACACCGTCCGGAAGCAAAGGACGTGCCGGCAAAGGCCCGCGGACACCGCCAGCATCGCGGCGATGATGGCGCCGCCCTGACCGGGCAGGTCCATGCCGCCGTTGATCCAGGTCGGATGGATGCGCAGCGCCTCCTCGACAGCTCCGATCCCGCCTTCGCTCATACCCATTCCGACGGGTCCTGGATATGTCGAAAGACCGTCGATGTCAGCGAGTTCCAAGCCCGCGTCGGCGACGGCGGCCAAGCAGGCGTCGACGGTCAGTGACAGCGGATCCACCATCAACCGGCGCCCGGTTGCAGACCGGCCGATGCCCGAGATCACGGATCGGTGCTCAAACCGCTCGGATGTCACCGGCTGTCGTGGCGCAAGAAGCGCGGGCGGACCCACGAGGTCTCGCTCGTCGGTGCCGCCGGCGGGTTCGAAGAGCGGAAGCCAGACGTCGTTCACATTTTCGAAGCGCACGGCGACGCGCTGGCCAACGTGCACGTCCTCGGGTGGGCAGCCGACGATGTTGGACGTTAGGCGCACGTTAGTGCAGTCGTCGAGCGCCACCACCCCAATGACGTACGGTGGCTCGAATCCGGGAATCCACGGATGCTCGTTAACCGTATAACCGACCACCGTCGCCCGGCCCGAAACCACCTCGGGCTCGGCCGATGTCGCACGGCACGACGGACAGATCGGCACCGGCGGGTGCACGTACGTACGGCACTCCGTGCAACGCTGAATACGCAGCTGGCCGTCCCGCCCGGACGTCCAGAACCATTGGTTCCACGGTGTGAGCTGCGGCAGTGGTCTCATCGCGTGACCTTGCCCAGTCGCCGAGGCACAACGCCCCCCTTTTCGGCGCCGGGGCAATATTCCCGAAGCTCAGATGACGAACAGCGCCTGCAACAGTGAGTATGTGTATTCTCGAAATCAGTAAGAGGCATTGTCACCATGGTCTCACATTCGGAGAGGGCACGTTCTCTTGGACGCATCCCGGCGGTGACCGACTGTGTTTACATCGCGTCCACGGGGGGCCACCCCACTCGCCGCGGCACCGGATAGCACCGTTTGACGAAAGGGGAAACGACGAGATGAGCATGCCGGACATGGAAGCCCAAGGACCCTTTCGAATGGATCCAGCCGTCGCCGTGTGGTCACTCGTGCGTGAGTTGATTGAACAGCAACGCTCACTCGCACAATTGGAGCAATCGCTTGCCGCTGTCAAAGCCGAGCACGCCAATAACGCTGACGAAGTAGTCAGCCTCACTTACGACCTCAAAAACCTCAGCGATCTCGTCGGCCTGAGACAGCTTTGGTACTCGAAAGGCCTACCCAGCATGCTCGCAAAGCTTGCAGTCGTCCTCGAGGCACACGAAACGTTTGGCGATCAGGCGTTCTGCATCGACGACCCTGTCGACGCTGAGCTATGGAGAGGCAAATACTTTGTCGCCGTGGCCGATTTGACCCTCGCAACGCCTCGAAACGCACCATGGACGAGCTGAACGTAGGCTGCCGCTGCAGACAGCTTTAAGGTGACGGGCCCTCGTAAGCGGCGGTGTAGGTTCGCGGGCCGCGCAACGGTTGCCCCTCCTCAACCGGGACCCGGGTGCTCGACGCTCCAACCTACTGGCGGTTCGCTCTCGTGCTTCAGGTACCGCTGTGGGCTATTTCTCTCCACCCTGGCCGGACTGCGTCAAGCCCGCTCTAGCCTGTGGTCCAACCAGAGAAAGTCAGCAAGGAATGTTCCGCGCCGTGGTCCTGCGTCGCATAGCGCCGCTCAACCAGGACCGCCGAGCCGCCTGACCGCCTTGCCGGCTCGCGACAGCCGCACGAGCCGGTTGCACGCACTGATCGGGGCCTTCGCTGAACCGATGCGCGAGCGAGCCGGTGATCCAGGCTGGGCCAACTACTTTCGCGTCATCGCTTCACTCGCCAACTCCGGCTACCCCATCCGCGCACTGGTTGCTGACGAATTCAACAGTATGGCGATCGATTTCATTGATCGCCTGCACGACCTGTTCCCCCCGCCGACGAACCGCCATCCACCATGCGTACCTGCACCTGGTCGCTGCCACGATGCATAGCTACTCCAACAACCTGCGACTCGACAGCCTCACCCACGGCCGCATGCATACCAACGACATCGACATACGCCACCAAGCGCTAGTGCGATTCGCCGCAGGCGGAATAACCGAACTCGCTAGCCGACGCACGACCGATCAGAAGAGAACTGCAACGGAAAACTAGGCACGTGGATTGCTCGGGCGTGAAGGCCGGGAAACGACGCGACGAAAGTGCGTTGCGGATTTGCGATCGCGTTTCGCCTTACCGGTCCGATCTGCCGGGCGGCTGAAGTGCCAGCAGGCGCGTGGCGGCGGCCGCGCTCCAGGGAGTCGCCCGGCGAGTACGGTCATCGACCTGAACGACGACGGTGGTGGCCAGGGCCACACATCGATCATGCTGAAACAGACCTTGCGCCAAGGTGATCGAGGAACGGCCCACCGACTGGACCTTCGTCCCGATCGCGACCTGCCCGGGCCACATCAACTCCCCGCGGAAGTCGAGCTCAAGACGGGCGATGACGAATGATTTCCCGGCTTCGGTGATGCCGGCGTCGGGCGCGTGAAGAAGTTCGACCCGGCCGGTCTCCAACGCCGTTGAGAAGACTGAATTGTTGACGTGCCCCTGTCGGTCAGTGTCTGCGTAGCGCAACTTGTCGTAAGCGTGCGCGGGAAACTGCGCGAAGGTCGGAGCGTCATCCATGACGACGTCCAGTTCTGTCGGTGCATAGCAGTGCGGTCATATCAGCCGACTCCCATCTTGGGCCGGTTATTCGGCGAGCCGCGCCGATGAACCACGGCCAGGGCTCCTGCCGCGGGCGCGTTGGCGATCCCTCGAGACCGTGGCTTCTCGTCGGGCTCCGCGGTGGGTTCGAGTGTGTAGGTGCGCAGCATTTCGCGCAGCGTGATCAGCATTTCGGTGTTGGCGAATGCTGCACCGACGCAACGGCGTACGCCGCCACCGTACGGAATCCAGGCACTCGTATCGGGCTTGGCATTCCGAAAACGGTTGGGATCGAAGCGCTCCGGCATGGCGTAGTTCTGCTTCGAGGAATGCGACAGAGCGATGCTTGCGATCACGGTGTGATCCTTGGGCAAAACCCACTCACCCAACCGAGTGCGCGCCGTCGTCACGCGAAGGACGACCGGGATCACCGGCCGGCTGCGTTGGACCTCCCACACCGTAGCTTGCAGGAGTTCCGACCCACCCGCGTCGACCTCTTCGACAAGCTGGGCCAACAAGTCTGGGTGTCGACGTAGCCGTTCCACCGCCCACGCCAACGTGGTGGCCGTGGTTTCATGACCGGCGGCCAACAAAGTTTGCAGCTCGTCGATGATGTGGTCGTCAGGGATCGGCTCGCCGTCGTCGTCCCTGGCGGCGACCAACATGGACAACACATCCGTGCGTTCAGCGAGATCGGGCGCAGACCGGGCGCGGCGGATCAACGTCGCAATGAGCTCGTCGCATTCGCGTCGCATACGTTCCAAACGTCCCCACGGGCTCCAGCGTCCGAGGTCACGGCGTAGCGCCGCGGGCAGCACCGTCATTCGGGATGCCAGCAGCACCGCTGGCGGAAGGAGCTCACGCAGGCCCGCGAGCTCGGGTCCCTCCGCGCCGAACACGGCTCGCAGGATCACGTTCAGGGTGATGTTCATCATCGACGGCAACGTGGCGAACGACGTACCTTCCGGCCAGTCAGCCAGGACGCGGGCGACTTCTTCTTCGATGATTCGCTCATACATCGGCATCCGCTTCCCATGCAGGGGCCGCATGAGCAGTTTGCGGCGGTTGAGATGTTCGGTGCCGTTCAGGCTGAACGAGGAACCCGGTCCGATGACGTCGCCGAGGTTGGTGAGAGTCTTGACCAGATCGCCGGCTGTGAACAATTCCTTGAGCAGCGCAGGATCGGCGAGGACGACACTGGGTCCGAAGATCGGAAGCGAGACGCTGAACACCGAACCGTGTCGTCGGCGAGCGAACTCGAGCGCGCGTGGGCGGTTGACCAGCATCGCCGCACCTTGGATGGCGCGGGGGGCCGTTATACCTGGCGGCAATCGCACCGGGTCGCCAGTGACTTGAGCCATCAGACCTCCTTTGGTACACCAACGTACTAGACTTTAGTACGTTGGTGTACCGCACGCCGGTCACCAAGGTTGTCAGGGCCGCGGCCCTACCATTGACCCTGGTAGAAGGGGCCTGATGTGAACGCACTGCACGAGCCCGGACTCGCGCCAGTCACTGGGACGGATTCCGAGATCTACCGGCGCCGCATTCTTGACGCAATGGCGGAGTGCATCGCCGAGGTCGGTTATGGAAACTCGATGGTGGCCGACGTCGTCCGCCGGGCACGAACCTCGAAGTCGAAGTTCTATGCCGTGTTCTCCGACCGTGAGGATTGCCTGGTCGCTCTGCTGTCGCAGACCAACGATGACAACCTCGCGGCAGTCAGCGGCGCGGTCGATCCCACCGCACCGTGGCCGACTCAGGTTCGGCAAGCGGTGGAGACGTGGTTCGACTGGGCCGAGCGTCGTCGGCACCTCACACTGACTTGGATTCGCGACGTTCCTGCGTTGGGCCCCGCTGCACGTTCTCTGCAGCGCGCCGCGATGGAGCAGTTTATCGAACTGGTCCAAACTCTCAGCGACACAGACGAATTGAAGGCCATGGGAATCGCACCCGTTCCCCATGCACGGGCTGTGCTCTTGATCGGCGGACTTCGGGAACTGGCGGCACACACCGTTGAACATGGCCGACCTCTGGCTACTGTCACCGACGAGGCGGTGCAGAGCGCCATCGCACTGATCAACCCGGCTCGGTGATGACGTTGACCAGCCCTTGGTTCGGCGAACTCGAACCGGCTGCGCGACGGGCGTTTCCGGATACCTCCGTGCTCCCCGAGCGCGCCGAGGAATTGGCCGCACTCCTGGGACCCGGGCCGGCCGGTTGGGCAGTCGAACTGGGTGCGCTGATGACGGCAAGCATCACTACTGCGATCCCGGAGCTGGCGGTGGACGCGGTCGCCGAGGAGGTCGCCCGGGGGTGCGAGGGGGTAGCTTTGGCAACGCTTTCCGCGCTCGCGCTCGATGACCACGTGACGTTCGCGGCGATGCCGGGGGTGCTCACGGGCCCGATGGAGGTAGTGGCGCGCGGGATCGGGATCGAACACATGCTGCGCAGCATCCACGTGGCGCACGCCACTGCCGCAGGGGTGCTCCTCGACGTCGCCGAGCGCGTGGTGCCCGAGTCACAGCGCTTCAGCGAGATGAGGCGGATCGACAAGGCCCTGTTCGGCATCGTCGATGTCCTGACCGAACGCATGACAGCGGAGTACGCCCGCGCGCAGGAGGCGTGGTTGACCAGCTCGGTGGCGCTGCGTATGGAGATCGTGGAGGACCTCCTGCAGGGCAACGCCGTTCCGATGGAGCGGGCCACTCGGGTTCTCGGGTACGACCTGAGCCGCTGGCACCTGGCCGTAATCGTCTGGACTGGCGCCAGCATGCCCGCCGAGCCTACTCACCTCAGAGCCGCTGCCGCCGAGGCGCTTTCGGGTGCCGGGTGCGTCTCGACGCTCGTTCTTCCCGTGGGGGCCCAGCGAGTTTGGGCGTGGGGTTCACGGACGTCGCAGCCGCCGGAGTCGGTGGTGCCCACCACGCCGCCGCCTCCGGGCGTGCGCATCGCGATCGGACTAGCCGGTGCCGGCGTCGAGGGCTTCCGGGACAGCCACCGGCAGGCGGCCGAGACGGCGCGCGTCGGTGCGATGTCGACACGCGACGCATGGTCGTTTCGCTACCAGGACCTCGACTTGGTCGCCATGCTCAGCACCGACCTGCCCGCCGCCCGCGCGTTCGTCGCCCGCGAGCTCGGCGATTTGGCTGCTAGCGCAGATTCCGTTGCCACGGTCCGTCGCACCCTCAAGCGCTACCTCGACCGTGACAGGAGTTTGGTCGCCACCGCCACGGATCTCCACGTCGCGCGCAACACCGTGGCCTACCGGGTGCAGCGCGCCGAGCAGCTGCGAGGCCAACCTGTGGCCGATCGCCGGCTGCAGTTGCACGCCGCCCTGACCCTCGCCGAAGAATTAGGCCCCGCGGTTCTGCGGTCAGCGGCGTCACCATTGGACTGAGGTCCAATCAGAGCCGACCGATTGTGGACTCGAGACCAGGCTTCAATGGGTCGATGCGCAGTTGACTGAGCACTGAGCCCGTCGAGCGACGGGCAGAGCTGGAGAAGCCGGTGGTCGTTCATCTCGTCCGATACCGGGATAACGGGAACGTCTACTGGGGCGTCATCACCGGTGACGTCGTTTCACCACTCGCCGGGCAATACGACAGCACCGCCGACCTCATCGAGCGCGGTGAATCCGACTGGCGCGTGGCGGCGGCAGCACCGGCTGAGGTGGTGCTGCCCGACGTCGAGCTGCTCTCACCGGTCACTACGCCGTGCCGGGTGATGTGTCAGGGCGCCAACTACCGTCAACACGCGATCGAGTCCGGGATGGACCCCGACAACCGCGCATTCAACTTGTTCTTCGACAAGACCGACGCCTCCGTCACCGGACCGCACGATCGGGTGATCCGCCCGGCCCACGTCACACTGCTTGACTACGAGATCGAACTGGCCCTGGTCCTGCGCCGATCCGTCGACGCGCCGACCACGGTCACCGTCGAAAACCTGCACGAGTACGTCTTCGGCGTCACCATCGCCAACGACTTCTCCGCGCGGGACGTCCAGTTACCACAGGGGCAGTTCTTGAAGGGCAAGAGTTACCGCGGCTTCTGTCCGTTGGGGCCCGTGCTGGCTGTTCTCGAACCCGAGGACTTCGGTCTGCTCGACGACCTCGAGTTACGGCTTGAGGTCAACGGGTCGCTGCGGCAGAGCGACAACACCGCGAACATGCTCTACCGGCCCGCCGAGACGCTGACCGAGTTGACCGAGTTCTGCAACATCAGTCCTGGTGACGTACTGCTCACCGGCACCCCGCACGGTTGCGTGGCGACCTCCCCGCCCGCGTTGATCCGCCGGCTCGCGACCGCTCTGCTGCCCGAACAGACGCTGTGGGCGGCATTCGTCAAGCAGAACCAGCGCAAGCCCTATCTGCGTCTCGGTGACGTCGTGACCGCGTCGATACGCAATGCCGCCGGGACTCTCGATCTGGGCACTCAGCGAAACGTCATCGTCGCCCCGAGCAATTAGAAAGGAGTTGCGTTGAGCGCCACGCCAAGTCCGCTGCAACCCTCCGATTCGGCGGGCTCCGACGGCACCGCCGCGGGGCCGCCGGATCTCGGGGACCTTCCCGACCGGCTCGTGCCGGATTTCATCGCCCACTGGGTGGTCAAGACCGCTCGCAGTGCCGAAATGATCGAGTGGTATGGGCACGTGTTCGGCGCCCGGGTCGTCCACGAAGACAATCAGATCGCCTTCCTCACTTGGGATCACGAGAGCCATCGGTTGGCGCTGGTGAAACTTCCCCCGCCGTTGCGGTACGTCTTCCCGCTGTCGCGGTGGCGCCGCAAGGCCTACGGCATCGACCATCTGGCGTTCACCTTCACCTCGGTCGAAAGGTTGCTGCTGACCTATGAACGGCTGAAGAAGGCGGGGATCACTCCGGTTTGGTCCATCAACCACGGGCCTACGACCAGCCTGTACTACGAGGACCCCGAAGGCATTCGGCTGGAATTTCAGACCGAGAACTTCCCCACCGCCCAGCAGACTGCCGAGTACTTCGCCAGCAGCGAATTCAGTGAAAACCCAATCGGCACCAACATCGATCCGGACTACCTTCTTGAACAGCTCCGCGCGGGTGCACCTTTAGAGGAGCTGCTGACCCGCGGCGCGGGTACTCGCCCCGGCACCAAGCCCCGCTCCAACAAACGTGCGATTACCTGGAAGACGTTGTGAGGCATGAATACTGACTCAGTCGTGATCGTCGGCGCCGGCGCCGCCGGGTCGACCCTGGCTTTGCTGCTGGCCCGCTACGACATTGCGAGCACAGTTGTCGAACAACGCACTGACCCTCGCCTGCATCCGGCCGCGCATGTCATCAACGCGCGCACCTTGGAGATCTGGAACCGGGCCTCCCCCGCGCTGACGCGCGCCCTGGAATCGATCACTCCGCCGATCGACACGGTGAACATCATCCGTTGGTGTACCGACGTGCGCACCGCCCCGCTCGGAGAGATCGACCTGCTGTCCCAACCCGACCGGCTGGCCGAAGTGCGAACGCACAGCGCGTATCTCATTTCCCACATCGGTCAGCACCTACTCATGCCGTTGTTGTGGGATGCCCTCGAGAATGAAGCCTTGATCGACTTCCGTCGGGGCTGTTGCGCCGAGATGGACGGCGAGAGGTTGACCCTGCGCTCGGCAGGCTCTCAACCGACAGAGTTGTCACCGCGATACATCATCGCCGCCGACGGGGCGAACAGCACATTGCGCGACGCCGCCGGGATCACCATGCAGGGCCCGGTGCTGGCCAACATGGGTAGTGTCTTCTTCCACGCGCCCGGGATGTACCCCGACGGCGCGGACCGCCCACTGCTCAGCTGGATTTACCATCCTCGCTTCAGTGGCGTGATGATCGCGCACGCCGACGACGGCTACGTGTTGATGACGCCCTATCTCCACCGGGCCCAGATGATCGCGCGCGATAGCCACCGGTTTTGGGATCGTGTTCTGCCCAAGGTAATTGGTTCGACACCATATCGGATCCGGTCGACGGGTACCTGGACCATGACCTCTCAGCTCGCCGATCGATTCCGCCGCGGACGATTGCTGCTCATCGGTGACGCCGCTCACCGCTTTCCGCACACTGGCGGCTTCGGACTCAATAGTGGTGTCCAGGACGCCCACAACCTGGCCTGGAAGCTGGCGGCCATATTGCGTTGGGGGGCGGCGGACTCCCTGCTGGACACCTACGAGGCCGAACGACGTTCTGTCGTAGCGCGTTTCGCCGAGCAGAGCACTCACAATCACTTCACGCTCGACCACGTCACCGAGCCGCTGGGCATCACAAATCGGTCGCTGCACCAAGCGACCGAACTCGCGGGAAAGCTTCGTCTGAGCAGGGTTCCGGACCGGATGGTCGCGGCCGTCGCCGACGCGTTGACCTATGCCCAAACTTCACGCACCAAAACACTTTTGCGCCGTGGGCCCCGCGGTCGGCGAATGCGCCAGCACATCATTGACGCCGTGCCGGGCCAAGAGGAACACTTCGTGGCCAGCGGCCTGGAATTCGGTTACGCCTACACCAGTTCGCTCATCGACGCCTCCGAGGGACGCTGTCCCGACAGCGATGTCGCGTTCTATCAACCTACAACCCATCCGGGGGCGCGGCTGCCGCATGCGTTCATCACCACGCAGGACGGTTCGCATGTATCGACCCACGAGGTCCTCGCCGACACGGGGCTCACGTTGTTGACCGCTGACCCGCAGGGCTGGAGCGCAGGCCTCGCCGAGACGCCGATGACTGTGCCGGTCACCGTGGTCGCCCTGAGCGCGGCGAACACCGACGATCGCGCCGCGTTGATCGAGCTGTTCGAGGTCGGTGATCGCGGCGCCGTCGTGGTCCGGCCCGACGGACACGTTGTGTGGCGCAACAGTATTGGCGCTGCAGCAGCCGATCAGCTTGTTGAATTTGTTGAAAGCGCGTGGGCCGACGTCTACCCGACGTGGGTGCCGGACCTCCAGGAGGCACCGTGACCATCGCTCATCCGTTAGGCTCCGCGCCTTCCCCGCACGACCGGAACACCACGCCGGACCTCGATCTGATCGCCTCGCGTGTGCTGTGGTTGTCGACGGCGATGGTGCACTACGCTAACCGGATTCGGCCGAATCCCAGCGGCTTGAAGGTTGGTGGACATCAAGCGTCGTCGGCCTCCATGGTGGGCATCATGACGGCGTTGTACTTCGGGCAACTCCGACCCGATGACCGGGTCTCGGTGAAACCGCATGCCTCCCCGGTACTACACAGCATCAACTATCTGCTCGGGACCCTCGACGAGCGGTATATGACGACGTTGCGGGAATTCGGCGGCCTGCAGAGCTACCCCAGTCGATCCAAAGATCCCGATCCGGTCGACTACTCCACCGGATCGGTGGGAATCGGTGCCACTGCCCCTATTTGGGCTACATTTGCTCGCCGCTACGTCGACACCGTATTCGGCGGCGCTGGAACGGGACGCCAATACTCTCTGGTGGGTGACGCAGAACTCGACGAGGGCGCGGTGTGGGAAGCGGTGATGGACGCAGGCGTGCAGGAACTGGGCGAGATCGTCTGGATCGTCGACATGAACCGCCAGTCCTTGGATCGCATCGTGCCCCATATCGCCTCCCAACGCCTGCAGGACGCATTCGCCGCCGCGGGTTGGCAAGTGCTCACCGTGAAATTCGGAATGCTGCTCGAAGAGTTGTTCGGCCGGCCTGGCGGCGATGCGCTGCGCACCCGGATCCTGACCATGCCGAACCCCGAATATCAACGCCTGCTGCGCTGTTCAGCTGACGAACTGCGCTCGCGGCTGCCGGGCACCGGCCCAGATGCCGGCACCGTCGCCGCCGTGATCGAGTATCTCGACGACGCCACCCTGTTGAAGGCGATCGGTAACCTCGGCGGGCACGACATCACCGCAATGCAGCAGGCCTACGACCAGATCGACGACTCCCGTCCCACCATCATCCTCGCCTACACGATCAAGGGGTACGGGCTACCCACCCAGGGTCATCCGCAGAACCACTCCTCGCTGCTGACCGATGAACAGTTCGTTCAATTGGCCCACACATTGGGAGAAGATCCTCGAAATCCATTCCGGCGTTTTGACTCTCACTCATCGACCGGCCAGCTCTGCAAGGAGACCGCCAGACGACTACACCGGGGCGAGATTCGCATTGATGAACCACCGCCGGTGCCGACCGACATCGGGCGCACCCCTCCAGCAGTGTCGAACACCCAGAGCGCATTGGGACGCACGTTGCTCGACTTGACGCGGGAGGCACCCGAGGTCGCACGACGAGTGGTGACGGTGAGCCCCGACGTCAGCTCCAGCACCAACCTCGCCGGGTGGCTCAACAAGGTGGGTGTGTGGTCGCCCTCCGAGCGGCCCGATTGGTTCGCTGACGACGCCGACTCCATCATGCATTGGCGTGAAAGCCCGACCGGGCAACACATGGAACTCGGCATCGCCGAAGTCAACCTCGTGGGCCTGCTCAGTGAACTCGGTGCCACGTGGAGCCGGTGGGGCGAACCGCTGCTTCCCATTGGTGTCCTCTACGACCCGTTCGTCGAGCGTGCCCTCGAACCGTGGTCGTTCGGCATTTACGCCGGCGGGCAATCCATTTTGGTCGGTACCCCGTCCGGGGTCTCGCTGGCTGCCGAAGGTGGTGCGCACCAGTCGATCAAGACGCCATCGATTGGCGTCGAGCAGCCCGGCTGCATAAGCTACGAGCCGGCTTTCGCCGCCGAGGTGGAATGGATCCTGCTGCACTGCCTCGGCCTCTTGGGACGCCCCGACGGAACGTCGTCCTATCTTCGGCTGTCCACCCGGCCCGTCCGCCAAGAGCTGGCACGCATCCCGCAGGATCCCGCCGCCCGCGAGCGGCGCCGCCGCCACGTACTCGCCGGGGCGTACACGCTGCGTCCGGTCGCCACTCCCGCGGTCTGCATCGCCGCAATGGGCGCGCTGGCCACCGAGGCTAGCGACGCCGCCGACCGGCTCACTGACATGGGCGTTGCCGTCGAAGTCGTATGCGTGACGAGCCCGGACCTCCTCTACCGCGCCGTCCAAAGTCGCGACGGGCTGGCCGAGGCGCCGTCGTGGATCCTGGATCAAGTTTTTCCCGCCGAGCGCTCCGCACCGATGGTCACCGTGCTCGACGGGCATCCGCATACCCTCGCCTTCCTGGCAACTGTCAATCAAGTGCGCTGTAAATCGTTGGGAGTGAACACGTTCGGGCAGGCGGGCGACCTCGACGCGGTGTATCGCTACCACGGCATCGACGGTGACAGCATCGTGCGCGCAGCGCTCGACGTCATTTCGTGAGATTCAGACAAGCGGGGAGAATAATGTCTTTTCGGCCTAGCCGCTCACTGGTCACCGGAGCCAGCTCCGGCATCGGTGAGGCGTTTGCCCACGCCCTCGCAGCCCGGGGTTCCGACCTCGTCCTAGTCGCACGGCGCAAAAAACGTCTCGATCGTTTGGCGAGTCAACTCACAGACACCTACTCGATAGTCTGCGAAACCGTCGAATTCGATCTATCGGTGAGCCGCCCGGGAGCCGGGCTGCGCGAGCGCGTTCGCGGCGATATCGACTTGCTGGTCAACAACGCGGGATTCGCCGCCCAGGGACCCTTCCTCGACGGTGACGCCGAGCAGTTCGCACAGATCATCGCGGTCGATGTCACTGCGATGGTCGATCTATGCCACGCGTTCCTGACGCCGATGACCCAGCGGCGCCGCGGGGCCGTCATTAACGTCACCAGCACCACGGCGTTTCAGCCGATCCCCTCGCTGGCGGTGTATTCCGCAGCAAAAGCATTCGTGCACAGCTTTTCTCAGTCTCTTTGGTTTGAGGCCAAACAGCAGAACGTCAAAGTCATCACGCTGGCGCCGGGGCCCACCCGCACGGAGTTCTTCGACGTCATCGGTGACAACGCCGCGATAGCCGGCTCGATGCAGTCACCCGAGCAAGTCGTTGCTACCGCGATGCGCGCACTCAATCGCCGGTCCCCACCGCCCTACGTCGTCTCCGGGCGAGCCAACTCGCTCACGGCCCGCATCGTCGCACTGATCCCACGCCGGGTCCTAATTCCCACGGTGGCTCGCATGCTTCATACGATGCCGCCCACGCCCGAGCCAAGCGCAAACAGCGCCATTGTGCAAACCAGGCTGCCATGAGTGTTGCTAGACACGAAAATCCGCCAGCTACAGGCCTTTTAAGCGGCGCCGCTAGGTCGCGGCTCGTGATCGCAACCTAAAACCGAATTCCCATCCCATAGACAGGAGACCCGTGAACACCGAACCCACCCGGTGCCCGCCACGCCACGGTGGCGCGCACCAACCGCCCCTCGGCCAGCCGGTAATGAGCGCTGCAGGACACCGGTCATGATCCTCATCACCAGCGCCGCCGGTGGGGTGGGCCGCCCACTGATCCGCGGCCTCACCGCGCGGGGCCTCACGATTCGCGCATTCGTCAAAAACAGCGCGCAAGCCCAGTTGGCGCGCTCCGACGGGGCGACCGAGGTCTCCGTCGGTGACCTGCGCAAGCCGGCCGATCTGGAGCAGGCACTCACCGGCGTGCAGCAGGTCTACCACGTCGCCCCGACCCAGGTCATCGATGAGGTTCCCGTCGCTGAAGCGCTCATCAAGGCGGCCGTGTCCGCCGGTGTGGAGCACATCGGTTTTCATTCGGTGATTCACCCCGACATCGACGCGCTGATACACCACCACCAGAAGCTTCTGGTCGAAGATCTGCTGCATGAGTCCCCGATTCCGTTCACGATTTTGCGTCCGTCGCATTACATGCAGAACTACCTGGAGTTCTGGCAGTTCATCGTGGCCGGGCTGGCGCCCTACCCGGTGTCGACCACCAGCATCATGGGGGTAGTCGATGTCGAAGATGTCGCCGAATCCGCGGCCAACGTACTTGCCGACCCAGAACGCCACGTCGGCAAAACCTATGACCTGTCCGCGCAAGAACTCACGCGCGAGCAGATGGCCGCGATTTGGGGCCAGACGCTGGGCCATGGCGTCACCGCGGTCCGGTTGCCGCCCGACACGCTGAACAATCCCCTCGCTGCCGCCTCGACCGTGCCCGCCATCGTGGCGCACTCGCTACGCAACGTCGGGCTCAAGGCGCTGCCCGGGTTGGTTCGGGGTCTGCGCGAATCTTCCAACGCCCGTGGCATTCGCAGCTGGCCGTCCGAAGCCCGCGACGCGTACGTGACGATGATGACCTATTACGACGGTCACGGGCTGCCAGCCGGCGATCTGGACCACTTGCCGCGGCTGCTCAATCGCGCTCCCACTACCTACGCACAATTCGCTCGACGCGTCGCCACACAGCGCGGGGCAATCTGATGTTACGGGTGTGCCGGGTCCTGACCACGCCCTTGGTTCAGTAAACTCGAATCGGCTGCCCGACAGACGTTTCCGGATACCTCCGTGCCATTTCTGGCTCACGCACTACCTGAGGCGTCACCGCCGGGTTGAGACCGCGATCAGCCGCACCGGCAGGTGGTCGTGTCGATGGATGATGTTGTTGATCGCCCAGGTTGGCTCCGCGACTATCTCGATGCGCTCGACGCTCTCGGTGAGGGCTTTGAGCATTGCGGTGGTCTCGAGCCGCGCGAGGGCTTGACCGGCGCAGGCGTGCGTACCGTTGCCGAACCCGACGTGGCGTCCGGCGTCGTTGCGGATGTCGAAAACGTCGGGAGCATCCCACTCGCGTTCGTCACGGTTGGCTGAGGCGTAAATGACTAGCAGCCGGGCGCCAGCAGCGATGGGCACGCCCTCGATCTCCGTGCTGTGCACGGCCTTTCGAGTGAACGCGCGAAGCGGGGACTCGTAGCGCACGACTTCGTTGACGGCGTTGGGAATCAAAGAGCGATCGCTTTTGAGCAGTTCCCACTGGTCGGGATGCCGGGCGAACAGGTAGATGGCATTCGAGATAGCGCTGATGGTGGTGTCCAGCGACGGGGCGATGTAATCGATCATCAGCGGCGGCACTTCGTCGACGGCGAGATTGCCCTCGTCGACAGCGGTCAGGAGTTCATGGGCCATGCTGCCGGGTAACACGTTGCGGTCGCGTACGACGCGGCGCGCGAAGCACAGCATCTGCAGGCTGCGCGGTACGGCTTTAAGCGCCTGCAGGTTCGCCGGTCCCAGGATGTCGAATGTGGCTGCGCCCCAATCGAGTAAGCGGGCTCGTTGATCGCGCGGCCACCCCACCAGATCGGGCACGACGGCCAGCGGTAGGGCCGTGGCGAGATCGGCGACCGCGTCCACCTGTTCCCGGCGCAGGGCGTCCTCGACGATGGAGCGGGCCTGGGCGTCGACGTCATCGCCGAGCGCGCGCAGGGCGCGAGGCATCATGCGGTGCGCGAGGAGTTTTCGGCGCCGGTCATGGTCGGCGCCGTCGCTGTTGAGGGTGGTGCCGCGCGAGAGGCGGTTGGCCAGCGGGTTGGCTGCGACCCCGTGTCCGGACAGGAACTGGCCGTCGTCGCGCAGGGTGGCCTTGCATGCGGCGTAGCGCGGCAGCGCGTAGAGGCGGTGACGGGCCAGCCAAACGACGGGCCCAAGTTCACGCAAGGCACGGTAGTGCGGGTGGGGGTCGAGAATCGCTGCGCGGGTGTAGATGTTGGGCCGGTACACCGGTACAGCAGAGGGGCGACGAAACACGGGGACGATTCCTATTCCTAGTGGGCCGGGCCGATACGTTGCGAGATGTCCGACGCTCGGTCGACCAGGAACAGCGGGACAGCGCGGCACAGGGTGGTGAGGTTGCGGCCGGCGATCATGACAGTGCGATCGGGTCGGACCACCGCGGCCTTGACGTGGTGGCGGTTCAGCCAGCGGGCCAGCTCGGACCCGGCGGCGGCGTGGACCGTGCGGGCACCGCGTGTCACCACGATGTCCCGCTGCGACGGGGTCAGCTCGACGGTGGTGATCACGCCGAAGCCTGTTCCCAATGCGTCGTCGAGCCGACAACCGTTGCCCAGAAACGGGTTTGGGCAGAGCCGCCCCGTGATACGGCGGGTCGCCAGGGTGCGCCGAACCAGCGTCGAGGACCGCAGCGGCGGGGTCTGCGAATCGGTGACCTTCGCCCGCAGCCCGGGCACCAGGTGCACGCGGGGCAGCACGACGGCGCGGGCGGCCGCGCCGAGCCGGCCGCCAAAGGTCATGGCGCGTCCGACGTTGAGCGCCAAGGCGATCATGGCGCGGGCATGCGGCCGTCGCTCGGCCTCGTAGCTGTCGAGCACACTGGGCGCGAGATCTCCGCGCTGGACGGCGGCGATCTTCCATGCCAAGTTCATCGCGTCGCGCAGTCCGGCACCCATGCCCTGACCGATGAACGGCGGGGTGAGATGGGCCGCGTCACCGAGCAGAAAAATGTTCCCACGCCGCCAGCGGTCGGCGATCTGAGCGCGGAAGGTGTACTCGGCGGCCCGCATCACGCGCAGGTCCGCGTCGGCGACGTGTTGCGTCCACGGGGCGATCAGCGGCCGCAGGGCGGCCAGGGTGGCGTAGTCGTCGACCGATTCGTGGTCGAGCAGCGCGAACTCCCAGCGGTACCTCGTGGGTCCGATACGCATGTAGGTTCCCGCCCGCTGCCCGTCGCAGACCTGATGCACGCCGTCCCACTGCTGCAGGTCGGCGGTGGTGGTGATGTCGACGACCAGCCAGCGCTGGTCGAATTTGAGGTTGCGCATCGACGCGCCTATGGCGCCGCCGCGCACTGTGCTGTTGGCGCCGTCGCAGCCCAGCACGTAGTCGGCGCTGAGTGTCGACTCGAGGTTGGTCATGCGGTCGCGGATCCGCAGGTGCAGTGGACCTGCCGCATCGTTTGCGGTCACCCCGAGAACCTCGACGTCACCTCGGAATCGGGCGTGCGGAAAACGGGCGAGGTTGCGGCGGAGCAACTCCTCGAGTTCGGGTTGGTCGAACATGCTTGCCGCTGGAAAGCCGTTCTGCGTCACCGGTGTATCGCGCCGGAATTCTGCCAGTACCTTCAGATTCCGGTCCACCAAGCGCAGACCGCGGGCCGGACGGGAGATCGCGGCGAAGTCGTCGGCGATGCCGAGCCGGGCCAGGATGCGGTAGACCTCATCATCGAGGTGCACGGCGCGCGGCTGCGGATAGACCTGCGGCCACCGGTCCAGCACCAGGGTGTCCACCCCGTACTGCGCGAGCAAGGTCGCCGCGGTGATACCGGTGGGACCGCCGCCCACGATGGCCACCGAGACATGCTCGGCGGGCGCGCCACTGGGGGCGCTCATGCGTGGCGCACCGCCAACCGTTGGGCGCCGAGATCGATGGCGCCGTCGTCGGTGGCAATGGAGGCCTCGACGACGTCGCCGTGCTGCAGATACTTCGGGTTCTTCGCCTGTCGGGAGAAGAAGGCTTTCCACTTGACGGCCGGCGGTAGCAGGTTGCCGATGATCTCGATTGGCTTGTACGGGGCGGTCAGCGCGGTGCCGGCCGGGGTGCCGGTGAGGATCAGGTCGCCGGCCGCGAGGTCTTGGAATCGTGTCAGCGATTGCAGTGCTTGTAGCGGTCGGTAGAGCATGTCGCCGTCGACGACCGAATTCTGGCGCTCCTCACCGCTGACGCTCAGGCGCAGCCGCAGGTCGCCGAATCGGGTCAGCTCGGTAGGGTCGACGAGCACCAGCGCCGGCCCTACCGGGGTGAAGGTCGGGTACGACTTCGCCTCGTAGAACTGCGTTTGCGGCAATTGGATGTCGCGGGCGGACACGTCATTGGTGATGGTCAGACCGGCGATGTACTCGGCCAGGTTCGCGTCGGTGATGGAGGTGCCCACCGGGATGTCGCGCCCGATCACCAAGCCGATTTCGACCTCGTAGTCCAGCAGCTCCACATGTGGCGGGCGGACGATCTCGCCGAAGGGCCCGGTGATGGACGCCGAGGACTTCCGGAAAAACGTCAGCGGCACCGTCTTTGGGTCCATACCGGAATCGATGACGTGGGATTCGAAGTTGGTCATCTGGGCGACGACGCGGCAAGGAGTGGTCACCGGTGACAGCAGCTGCAGTTCGTCGAGGGCGAGGTTGCCGGCGGTGGCGGCAGCCGCGTCGATCGCGGCTCTGTCGGCGAGGAGTTCGGCTGTGGTCGCGGCGTTGGTGTCGATGCGGGCGGCGCCGGT
>NZ_LZLU01000171.1:0-964 GCF_001673415.1 Mycobacterium sp. 1165196.3
CCTCCGGGCGGGGCGGGCGGGCCGCCACCCCCGGGCGGGCCGTTCCATCCGGCCCCGCCGCCCGGTTGGTGACACCGGCGGCGCGCTAACGGTGCCAAGCGGTGGCCGCCCCAATCATGCTCTCGCGCAGGGCTATTGGGGCGGTCACCGCCTAACGGGCTGTTGTCCCTAGTTGCGCGGCAGGGTGAGCCGGAATCGGGCGCCGCCCTCGTGGGGCAGGCACACCAGGTCGCCGCCGTGGGCGCGCGCCAGCGCCCGCGCGATCGCCAGGCCCAGCCCGGCGCCGCCGTGATCGCGGGCGCGACCGGCGTCCAGGCGCACCAGCCGCTCGAAGATGTTGTCCCGCTGGTCATCCGGGATGCCCGGCCCGGTGTCGGTGACGGTCACCTCCGCGAGGCCCTCGTCGGCGCGAAGGTCGACGGTGATGGCTCCGCCGGCCGGCGTATACCGGCGTGCGTTGTCGAGCAGGTTGGACACGATCTGGGACAGGCGGGTCGCGTCGGCGTTGAGGCTCAGCGTGGCCAAACCGGTGCGGCTGACGCTGATCTGCGGTGCCAGCATGGCGGCGCGATCGGCTTCCCCATCGAGGACGGCGGCCGCGTCGACGTCATGCAGCTCGAGCGCGAGCCCGGCGTCGATGCGGCTCAGGTCCAGCATGTCGGAGACGAGTCGTCCGGCGCGGCGCGCGTCGGAGAGCAGCAGGCTCGCCCGACGGTATTGCCCGTCGTCTTGATGTTGCGAGGCGCCGTGCGCGAGTTGTTCGGCGGCGACCTGGATGCCGGCGATCGGGGTGCGCAATTCGTGGGCGGCGTCGACGAGAAAGCGCCGGGTTGCGGACTCGGCGCGTTGCGCGGTGTCGGCGGCGTGCCGGGCGCGGCGCTCGGAGGTTTCCAGGGCATCCAGCATACCGTCGAAAGCCCTTGCGGCGCGACCTAATTCGGTGTCGGTGCGGTCCGGATGCAGT
>NZ_LZLU01000172.1:0-14260 GCF_001673415.1 Mycobacterium sp. 1165196.3
CGAGGATCAGGTCGGGCAGGCGCGCGACGGTGCCCGCGACCCCGGTGGTGTCGTTGCGCCAGCTGCCGTCGCCGAGGTCGAAGGTTCCGGTGTCGCCGTCGCTGAACGCCGAGGTGGCCTCGGGGACGGTGATCGCCGGCAGCCCGGAGTTCACGGCGTTGCGGAAGAACAGCGAGTTGAATTCCTCGGCGACCAGGCCGGCGACGCCGAGTTCGACGAACAGCGCCGCCACCGGGCGTGACGAGCCGAGCCCGAAGTTCTTGCCGGCCAACACGATATCGCCGGGGGAGACGTCGTCGGTCCAGCCGGGCCGCACCTCGTAGAAGATGTGCTTGGCGGCCTCGGCCGGATCCATCTTCATGGCGAACGCCGGATACATGGCGTCGGTGTTCAGGTTGTCGCCGAACACCCATACCTTGCCGCTGAAGCGCAGTGTCATGCGGTCACACTCCTCGGGTCGCTGATGTAGCCGGTGACCGCGGATGCGGCGACGGTGGCCGGGGAGGCCATAAAGATTTCGGCCTCGTTGCTGCCCATGCGCCCGGTGAAGTTACGGGTGCTGGCCGTGATGCAGACCTCGCCGGGCCCCACCACACCCATGTGGTAGCCGAAGCAGGCGCCGCAGGTGGAGTTGGTGACGACGGCGCCGGCGTCGGCGAGGTCCTGAAGGTAGCCGCGACGCATGGCCTCGCGGTACACGGCCTGGGACGCGGGCGTGATCAGCAGCCGCACGCCCGGCGCAACGGTCTTGCCGCGCAACACCTGCGCGGCAATCTGCAGGTCCTCGAGTTGTCCGTTGGCGCAGGAACCGATGAAAGCCTGATCGATTTTCTGTCTGCCCAATCGTGATACCGGCGATCCGTTGCGGCTGACGGTGCCCGGCCGCGCCACGTACGGTTCCAGCGCCGCCAGGTCCACTCGCCGCACGTCCTGATAGGCGGCATCGGAATCCGGTGAGACGGCCTCGAATCCGGTGACGCCGCGTTCGGCGAGGAACGACGCCAACACATCGTCGGGCTCGAATGTGCTGAAATCGGCCGACACCTCGGCGCCCTGCGTCGCGATGGTCCGCCGGTCGTGCATCGGGATGCCGGCCAGGCCGGGCCCGCCGAATTCGAGGTTCTGATTGGGCGCATCGCCGTACTCGTTGGCGATGTGCAGGAAGATGTCCTTGCCGCTCACCACGTCCGGCTTGGCGCCGTCGAATTCGTAGCGGATCGTCGGCGCGACCTGGAACCACGTGGAACCGGTGCACATGATCGAATAGATCTCGGCGGGACCCAGGCCACGGGCGGCGGTGTTGTACGCGCCGGCCGCACAGGTATGAGAGTCGGTGCAGGCCAATACTTCTCCCGGGCGCGCCAAGCCGTTCTCGGCGATCACCTGATGGCAGATGCCGTGGCGGCCGACGTCGTAGAAGCGCTCGATGCCGAAGTCGGCGACGAAGCTGCGGGCGTGCTGACCGCCCTCGGCGTCCTTGATGGTCGGGGCGGGCACGGCGTGATCCATGATCACCGCGAGCTTGTCGGGATCGTGAATTCGGTTGGGCTGTATCCACATGGTGCCGAACTGCAGGTCGATCAGGACGGTCATGTCCACGTCGACCACGACGGTGTCACCCGGGGCCACCGAGTCCAACCCGGCCTTGCGGGCGAAGATCTTTTCGATGACGGTCATGCCCATGAGCGGTCCCCGATCTGTGCGTACTTGTCGTCGAGCGCCCGCCATTGCGCCATGCCCACCAGGTTGAAGAAGTCTTCCGGGGAGCTCGGCAGCTGGGCGGCGAGGTCGGTGCCGTTGAGTTCGCACAGGCTCTGCAGCATGGCGAACGTCGTCTGCATCAACAGATTGCTCGGATGGATGGCGATCGCGTAACCCAACTCCTGCAGGCGCGACGCCGACTGCAACGGTGTGAGGCCGCCGAGCACCAGGTTGATCAGCAGGGGGGCGTCCACTTCGGCTGCGATGCGCTCGATTTCGCCGACGTCCTGCGGCGCCTCGACGAAAATGATATCGGCCCCGGCTTGTGCGTACCGGTTGGCGCGCTCGATCGCGGCGTCCAGCCCGAGTGGGCCGCGCGCGTCGGTGCGGGCCACCACCAGCAGGTTGTCGTCGGATCTGGCATCCAGTGCGGCCGCCAGCGTCCGTTCGAACACCGTCGCGTCGACGACCTGCTTGTCCGGCAGGTGCCCGCAGCGTTTGGGAAATACCTGGTCCTCCAACTGGATGGCGGCCACCCCGGCCGCGTCGTAGGAACGGACGGTGCGCACCACGTTCATGGGTCCGCCATAGCCGGTATCGGCGTCGGCGATCAGCGGGACGTCGCCCAGGGCGTCGGTGACCATCGCGACCCGATCGGCCATTTCCGTCGCGGTGACCAGACCGATGTCGGGCAGTCCGAATCCCGACGCGGCCACACCGGCGCCGGTCAGATATGCCGCGACGTGTCCGGTCCGTCTGGTCAGGTGTGCCGATATTCCGTCGAAAACGCCCGGCGCGACGATCAATTCGCGCTTGTTCAACAATTCTTTGAGCCGAGAGCGGGCCGGTGTTGTCGCCATCCGAGTCCTTTCAGTCCAGTGCGCCCGCGACGGGGCCGGCGAGCACATCGATGAGGTTGTTGATGTCGGTCAGGTCGTCGAGCCCGGTCACCGCGCGCTCGATCGCCGCGGCGCGGCCGCGACTGGTGACCCGGTCGGCCAGGGCGTGGAACTTGGCCACCAGTTCGTCGTTGGTGACCGGATCGTCGGGCGCGCCGTGCGGCAGGGCGACGCGCGCGCGGTGCACGGTTCCGTCCCGGGTGGTGACCGCGAGGTCGGTGCGGAACTTCTCGGTGATGCCGGCGTCGGCCAGCGATTCGTCGAGGTGCACCGTGGTGGCCGCGATCAGTGACCAGATGTCGTCGGCATCAAGGCGCGCGGGGGTGAACTGTTCGGGCAGCACGTTGCCGTCGAGCAGCGCGGCCGCGGTGGCGTACCCGATGTTCATCTGGGCCCCGATCGGAGGGAGCGGGCGCTGCGACTGCCACCACCCGTGCTTGTACACGGTCTCCCCGACGGTGATGTCGACCGACGAGATATCTTCCGGTGCAATCGAATTCCGCAATTCCCGGGCGGCGTCGATGGCGCCGTGCAGCCCACCCATCGCCGCATAGGATTTGACCATGATGACGGTGGTCTCCCAGCGCTGGCCGAGCTCGCCGGTCAGCGCCGCGGCATCCGGGTTGTGGCCCTCACCGAAAACGCTGAGGAAGCCGCCGTATTCGCGCTCGAACACCCGCTTGATTCCGGTGTAACCGCCGGCCGCCAGACCCGCAGCGTAGAAGCCGTTGCGGGCGGCCAGGCCGTGGTGCATGCGTTTGCTCATCGCTTCGTATTGAGCGGCCATCAAACCCGCCGACTGGGTTGCGGCCAAACCCAGGGCGTCCTCCAGCTGCGCCGGTGGCAGGCCGCGCAATTTGCCGGACGCCATTGCCGCCGAATGGGTGCCGAAGACGGGTCCCGAATGCCATCCGCGGTCCAGCATTTGGGTGCCGTGCAGGGTGTAGCCGACGCGTGGACCCACCTCGAACCCGACGATGGCCGCCAGTGCCAGGTCGGCCCCGGTCGTCGGCACCGGGCGTGTCGACGCCGTCGACAGCAGCGCCGGGATGAGCAGCGAGCAGCTGTGCAGCGGGGCCAGCGGATGGAAATCGTCGAGTTCGAAACCCTGGATGAACGTGCCGTTGAGCACCGCGGCCGCGGGCGCGCTGGTCCGCTGTCCGGTGCCGATCACGACGCTGTCGCCGGATCCCTCCAGACCCAGCACGGCGTCGGTGGCGACGCGCGACCACGGTAGTTGGGCGCCCACCAGGGCGCAGCCGACGCCGTCGAGCAGGAGGTGTTTGGCACGCTCGACGACGGTGGGCGGGACGTCGTCGAGCGTGAGATCGGCGACCCAGGTGGCCAGGCGCCCGGTCGGTCCGGCCGGATCGGTGGCGGCCCGCTGCTGCACCGCTGTCATCGCGACCCCCTCGGGCTAGTAGACGTCTGGGTAGTTGTTATATGTTTATAACAACTGACGCGGTCGCGCAAGGGAGGCGGTGTGGAAGCATTGGGCACCGTGCAGCAGCGCAGCGACAAGGCCGGCCCGGTGTCCGCGGCCGCCGGTGTGCCGTTGCACCGGCAGCTGTTCCTGGTGCTGCACGACGAGATCGACCGCGGGGTCATCGCCCCCGGCGAGGCGTTGCCTACCGAGCAGACGCTGTGCGATCAGTTCGGGGTCTCCCGCATCACCGTGCGCCGCGCGCTGGCCGACCTTGCCGAACAGGGCTACATCGAGCGCAGGCAGGGTGTGGGTTCTTTTGTACGCCAACATGATCCGGCCGACGTGCCCGCGAGTCGCTCATACCTGCAAGAACTGCGTCAGACCCAATTCGAAACCGAGGTCGAGGTCGTCGAACTGGGCACCCGGCCGCCCCCACGGGTGGTCGCCGAAACCCTGCGGCGCGGCGGCGATCTGCTGCACATCGTGCGGGTGCGGCGGCAACGCAGGACCGGTGAGCCGTTGCTGGTGACCGACGCTTGGCTGCCCCCGGAGCTGGCCCCGGTGCTGACCGAGGCGGCGTTGCGGCGCGCGCCGCTCTACGAGCTGTTGTCCGACAATGCAGTCACGGTGAACCGGGTGCGGCACGAGATCACGGCCGAAATCGCGGGTCCGCGCAACGCGCACCTGCTCGACATGCCGATCGGCGCCGCCGTGTTGCGGGTCAACCGCCTCGTGTACGCGGCCGACGCACCGCATCACTACCTGTCGGGCCTACTGTCGCCGAGCCGAAGTCGTGTGCTGCTCAGCCAGTCCGCCGACGAGCTCGAAACCGGCGACGGCCTGCGAATCGCCCACGATGTCGGCGGGCGCAGCGGCTAGGACGCGCCCCGCAGCGCCTTGTCGATCGCCTGGGCGTCCGGCGCGCAATCACCGGCGCCGGCGACAAGGGTCGCCAGCGCACCCGCTGCGCAGGCTCGCTGCAACGCCAGTCGCCGCTGATCCGCCGAGCCGGGGTTGGGTGGCCAATTCGCGGCCAGGACGCCGGCGAACACGTCACCGGCTCCGGCGGTGTCCACCGCGGCCACCGTCGGGGCCGGTACCGTGTATTCGCCGTCCGCGCCAACGTAACGGGCGCCGTGCGCGCCCAGCGTCACGACCAAATGTTCTGGGCGCCAGGGCCATTCGTCGGCCTCCTCTTCGTTGGTGATCACCACGTCCGCCGCGGCCGCCAAGTCGCCCAACGAGCCGGGATCCTGGCCGGCCGGCGAAGCGTTCACGACGACGACCGCTCCGGCCGAGCGCGCGTGGTGCGCGGCCGCGACGGCCGTGGGCACCGGAATCTCGAGCTGGGTCAACATCACATCGCAGTCGCCGACGACCGAGCGGGCACGCTCGTCGCTGAGCGTGAAGCGGCCGTTGGCGCCCGCCGCCACCACGATCGTGTTCTCGGCGTTGGCGTCGACCACCACGATGGCCGTGCCGCTGGGTCCGGGGATTTCGACGGCCCCGTCGAGCCTGACGCCATTGGCCTCGAGGTGCGAGCGCAGTCGGCCCGCGGCCGCGTCATCGCCGAGCGCTCCGACGAACTGCACCGTCGCGCCCGCGCGCGCCGCCGCCACCGCCTGATTGCCCCCCTTGCCGCCGGGGGTGTGCGTCAACGACGACGCCAAAACCGTTTCGCCAGGCCGTGGAAGGGCGTCCACGCCCAACGACAGATCGAGATTCACGCTGCCCACTACACAAACGCGTGTCATGCCGCCGACGTTAGTCGGGCCGGGATGCCAAAGCACACCGGGGCGACCGGCACTTTCGACGCCGAATCGCGTCCTGGCAAACGCCGAATATCTCGATGTCCGCGCGATATTCTGCTGCGTTAGGGGTGCAGGATCGAACGAGAAAAGGGCAGGCGATTGACCACGAGCGAGCTGACGGACGCCGAACCCCATACCGATACCGGTCCGGCCCAACCGGCCGCAAAGCGCGTGCGGCAGCGCGCCCTGGCCCGCTTCCGGTTCGGTATCCAGTCCAAGATCTTGATCACGATGCTGCTGTCGAGCATTTTGGGTGTGGCGGTGATCGGCCTCATCGGCGCCGTGTCCGGCCGTAACGCGTTGCGCCAAGTCGAATCGGAACGGTTGATCGAGTTGCGCGAGTCGCAGAAGCGGGCCGTACAGGCGCTGTTCCGGGAGGTCTCGAATTCGCTGATCGTCTACAGCGGCGGCTTCAGCGTCAACGAGGCGATGACGACGCTGACCACCGGATTCGGTCAGCTGGGCAACGCCACGATCACGCCCGCGCAACAACAGTCGCTGGTCAACTATTACGACGACGACATGATCAAACCGATCAAGCGGATCACCGGGGACACCATTGACATCAGGGCGGTCCTGCCAAGTTCCAACGCGCAGAAATACATTCAGGCTTACTACACCGCCGCCCCCCGGCCGGGCCCCGACGGCCTGCCCGTCCAGGACGCCGGTGACGGCAGCGCATGGTCGACGGCCAACGCCCGCTTCGACTTCTACATGCGCGGCATCGTGACCCGGTTCGACTATCAGGACGCGCTGTTGCTCGACATGCAGGGAAATGTCGTCTACAGCGTGATGAAGGGGCCCGATCTGGGCACCAACATCCTCACGGGCCCCTATCGCGAATCCAAGCTGCGGGAGGCATACCAAAAGGCCTTGGCGTCCAACGACCTCGACTTCGTCTGGATCACCGACTTTCAGCAGTACCAGCCGCACCTGGACACCCCCACGGCGTGGGTGGTGTCACCGGTCGGCATGAACGGCAAATTCGAAGGCGTGATGGCGCTGCCGGTTCCGGTCGCGAAGATCAACAAGATCATGACCGCCGACAAACGCTGGGACGCCGCCGGGATGGGCCCGGCGACCGAGACCTATCTGGCGGGCCCCGACGACCTGATGCGTTCCGATTCGCGGGATTTCATCGAGGACCCGAAGGGCTACCGGCGCCAGGCGATCGACGCCGGCACACCACCCGATGTGGTGGACCGAGCGCTCCGGTTGGGCAGCACCACCCTGGTGCAGCCGGTCGACACGGCCGGGCTGCGCGCCGCCCAGCGCGGCGAGACGGGGGTGGTCAGCGCCACCGACTACACCGGCAACAGGGAATTGGAAGCCTATGCGCCGCTGAGTATCCCCAATTCCGACCTGCACTGGTCGATCCTGGCGACGCGCGACAACTCCGATGCGTTCGCCCGGCTCGGCAGGTTCAGCAAGACGCTGGTGGTGGCGGTCGCCGCGATGATCTTCGCCATCTGTGTGGCCTCGATGTTCGTCGCGCAGGCCGCGGTGCGACCGGTCCGGCGTCTCGAGGAAGGCACCCGCAAGATCAGCTCGGGTGACTACGAGATCAATATCCCCGTCCGGCGCCGCGACGAAATCGGGGATCTCACAGCGGCTTTCAACGAAATGAGCCGCAACCTGGCCATCAAGGAAGAGCTGCTCAACGAGCAACGCCGGGAAAACGACCGCCTGTTGCTGGCGCTGATGCCCGAGTCGGTGCTGCGGCGCTATCGCGAGGGCGAGGAGACCATCGCCCAGAAACATCAGGACGTGGCCGTCATCTACGCCGACATCGTCGGCCTCGACGAGATTTCCAGCGACGTGCCGGAAGACGAATTGGTCGCGACCGTCAACGATCTCTTCCGGCAATTCGATTCGGCGGCCGAAGCCCTTGGTGTCGAACGGATTCGGACGTTCCACAACGGATATCTGGCCAGTTGCGGGGTGGTCACGCCCCGGCTGGACAGCATCCACCGCGCCGTCGACTTCGCCCTGGAAATCGGTCGCATCATCGATCGGTTCAACAGCCAGGCGGCACACCAGCTGGGGCTGCGTGTCGGCGTCAACACGGGCAACGTGGTCAGCGGGCTGGTCGGCCGGTCCAGCCTGGTCTATGACATGTGGGGCGGCGCGGTCAGCCTGGCCTATCAAATGCACAGCGGCGCACCGCAACCGGGCATCTATGTCAGCTCGCAGGTGTACGAGGCGATGCGAGATGTCCGGCAGTTCACCCCCGCCGGCACGATCTCCGTCGGCGGTACCGACCAGGCCATCTACCGGTTGCAGGAGCGCTGATGAACCTGTTCAACTCGTCGTGGTTCTATTGGGCGATCGGCATCGCGGTCGGGTTGCCACTCGGGTTGATCGCGCTCACCGAGCTGCACGACGCGCTGCTGCGCAGGAACAGTCCGCTCGCCAGGCAGGTGAGCCTGCTGCGCAACTACCTGCTGCCGCTCGGTGCGCTGTTGTTGCTGCTGGTCCAGGCCTCCCAGGTCCCCGCCGGCGACGTTCCGGTGCGCGTCCTCACCACGGTTTTCGGTCTGCTGGTGCTCGTCCTCGTGCTGTCCGGCCTCAACGCCACGATGTTCGAAGGCGCGCCCGAAAAGAGTTGGCGCAAAAGGCTACCCGGCATCTTCCTGGACTGCGCGCGGTTGGTGGTGATCGGCGTCGGCCTGGCGGTGATGTCGTCCTACATCTGGGGTGTGCGGATCGGCGGCATCTTCACCGCGCTGGGCGTCACGTCGGTCGTCATCGGTCTGATGTTGCAGAACTCCGTCGGCCAGATCGTGTCGGGCTTGTTCATGCTGTTCGAGCAGCCCTTCCGCATCGACGAGTGGCTGGACACCGGCACCGCGCGCGGACGGGTGGTCGAGGTCAACTGGCGGGCCGTGCACATCGATACCGGCAGCGGGATTCGGGTCATGCCGAACGCGATGCTCGCCGGCAATGCGTTCACCAATCTGAGCCGCCCGCCCGGCACCCACAAGCTGGCGGTGACGACCACGTTCTCCACCGTCGACCCGCCGGACCGGGTGTGTGCGCTGCTGTCGCGCATCGCTGAGGGGCTGCCCCAGCTCAAGGCCGGCAGCGTGCCGCGGACGGTCCCGGTGGGAGCAGGCGAGTACCGCACGACCATCGGGTTGAATTCACCGGCGGACGCCGGCGCCGCCAAGGCGATCTTCCTGCGCTGGGCCTGGTATGCCGCGCGACGGGAGGACCTGCACCTCGACGGCGCCGACGACGACTTCTCCACCATCGAACGGGTCGAGCATGCGTTGCACACGGTGGTGGCGCCGGCGCTGCGGATCGGCGCCGAGGAGCAGCGATCGCTGCGGTCCGCCGCGAGGATCGTCCGATACGGCGCCGACGAGGTGGTGGAGTACGCCGGCCAGGTGCCCACCACCATGACGTTCCTGGTCGCCGGGCGCGTCCAGCTGACCGCGACCGCCGATGACGGGTCGACGGTGCCGATCAGCACGCTGGTCGAGGGGTCGTTCCTGGGGCTGACGGCGCTGACCCGGCAGCCGAATCTGGCCAGCGCGTACGCGCTGGAAGAGGTGACGGCGCTGGAAATCGACCGGGAACACATCGAACACCTGGTGACGCGGGCGCCCCTGCTGCTGCAGAACTTTGGCAACATCATCGAGGAGCGGCGCAGCAAGGTGCGCAGCGCCGGGCGCGGTGAGCGGGTCGGGTAGTGGCGATCGCGAGCGCGGCGGTGCCGGGCGATGCGGGTCGCCACCGTCGGAGGTAGTGGCGATCGCGAGCGCGGCGGTGCCGGGCGATGCGGGTCGCCACCGTCGGTGGTAGTGGCGATCGCGAGCGCGGCGGTGCCGGGCGATGCGGGTCGCCACCGTCGGTGGTAGTGGCGATCGCGAGCGCGGCGGTGCCGGGCGATGCGGGTCGCCACCGTCGGTGGTAGTGGCGATCGCGAGCGCGGCGGTGCCGGGCGATGCGGGTCGCCACCGTCGGTGGTAGTGGCGATCGCGAGCGCGGCGGTGCCGGGCGATGCGGGTCGCCACCGTCGGTGGTAGTGGCGATCGCGAGCGCGGCGGTGCCGGGCGATGCGGGTCGCCACCGTCGGGGTAACGGGCCGCCTCACCCTGGCTTTTTTCGCCGGATACCCTGGTTCAATGAGTCTGCAAGCACCATCGCTTCCTGACTTGCGCCAGGAGGTGCACAACGCCGCACGCCGCGCCAGGGCCGCATCCCGTGTCCTGGCGTTGTTGCCGACGGTTGCCAAGGACCAGGCGCTGAGCTCCGCGGCCGACGCGATCACCGCCCACACCGAGTTGATCCTGTCGGCCAACGCCGAAGACCTCGAGGCCGCCCGGGCCGCCGGGACGCCCGCGGCGATGCTGGACCGGTTGGCATTGGACTCCAAGCGCGTTGAGGGCATCGCCGCCGGCCTGCGCCAGGTCGCCGGGCTGCCGGACCCGGTCGGGGAGGTGTTGCGCGGCTACACGTTGCCCAACGGGCTGCAGCTGCGTCAGCAGCGGGTACCGCTCGGGGTCGTCGGCATGATCTACGAGGGCCGGCCCAACGTGACCGTCGATGCCTTCGGTCTGGCGCTGAAGTCCGGCAACGCCGTGTTGTTGCGCGGGAGTTCGTCGGCGGCCCGGTCCAACCAGGCGCTGGTCCAGGTGCTGCGCGCCTCGCTGGTCAGCGAGGACCTGCCCGCCGATGCGGTGCAACTACTTTCGGCCGATGATCGCTCGACTGTGACGCATTTGATCCAGGCGCGCGGCCTGGTCGACGTAGTGATTCCGCGCGGCGGCGCGAGCCTGATCAACGCGGTGGTTCGCGACGCGCAGGTGCCCACCATCGAGACCGGCGTCGGCAACTGCCACGTGTACGTGCACGACGGCGCCGACCTGGACGTGGCAGAGCGAATCCTGCTGAATTCCAAGACCCGTCGGCCCAGCGTCTGCAACGCCGCCGAGACGCTGCTGGTCGACGTCGCGATCGCCGAAGAGGCGCTGCCCCGGCTGGTGAACGCCCTGCAAGACGCCGGCGTGACGGTGCACGGCGGATTCTCCAAGGATGCGCACGAGGACGACCTGCGCCGGGAGTACCTGTCGATGGACATCGCGGTGGCGGTGGTCGACGGCATCGACGCCGCGATCGCGCACATCAACGAGTACGGCACCGGACACACCGAGGCCATCGTGACCACCAATATGGCTGCGGCGCAAAAGTTTACCGACGGTGTTGACGCTGCCGCGGTGATGGTGAACGCGTCCACCGCCTTCACCGACGGCGAGCAGTTCGGTTTCGGTGCCGAAATCGGCATCTCCACCCAGAAACTGCATGCCCGCGGTCCGATGGGGCTGCCCGAATTGACCTCGACCAAATGGATCGCGTGGGGAGACGGACAGACCCGTCCGGTCTGATGCCCCGCGTGCAGCAAGTGCTTTAGGAGAACCGATTGTGAGTGTGCCCGCCCGGTCCAAGCCGTTGTTCGACGACATCGACGACGTCTCGCGGCGGTTGGCCGAGACCGGCTACCTGCCCGACACCGCCACCGCGACGGCAGTGTTCTTGGCCGACCGGCTCGGCAAGCCGTTGCTGGTGGAAGGGCCGGCCGGCGTGGGCAAGACCGAGTTGGCCCGCGCCATCGCGCAGGCCACCGGCTCGGGCCTGGTGCGCCTGCAGTGCTACGAGGGCGTCGACGAGGCCCGCGCGCTCTACGAGTGGAACCACGCCAAGCAGATCCTGCGTATCCAGGCCGGGTCGGGGGACTGGGACCAGACCAAAGACGACGTGTTCAGCGAGGAGTTTCTGCTGCAGCGTCCGCTGCTGACCGCCATCCGGCGCACCGAGCCCACAGTGCTGCTCATCGACGAGACCGACAAGGCCGACATCGAGATCGAGGGCCTGCTGCTGGAGGTGCTGTCGGACTTCGCGGTGACCGTCCCCGAGCTGGGCACCATCACCGCCGAGCGGACGCCGCTGGTGGTGCTCACCTCCAACGCCACCCGCGAACTCTCCGAGGCGCTCAAGCGTCGATGCCTGTTCTTGCACATCGACTTTCCCAGTCCCGACCTGGAACGCCGCATCCTGCTGTCGCGGGTCCCCGAGCTGCCCGCGCACCTGGCCGAGGAGCTGGTGCGCATCATCGGCGTGCTGCGCGGGATGCAGCTCAAGAAGGTCCCGTCGATCGCCGAGACCATCGACTGGGGCCGCACGCTGCTCGCGCTGGGCCTGGACACCATCGACGACGCCGTCGTGGCGGCCACGCTGGGCGTGGTGCTCAAACATCAATCCGACCAGCAGCGCGCGACCGGCGAACTGCGGCTGAATTAGGAGGTCTGCGATGGCCACCCGCCGTGTCCGACCCACCCGGCCGCTCGCCCCGCACGGGCTGCCGGGCCACCTGGTGGGATTTGTGGAAGCCCTTCGCGGAGCGGGGATTTCGGTCGGCCCCTCGGAGACGGTGGACGCCGGTCGGGTGATGGCGACGCTCGGCCTGGGCGACCGCATGGTGCTGCGCGAGGGCCTCGCGTGCGCCGTGCTGCGCCGCCCGGATCACCGCGAGACCTATGACGCGATGTTCGATCTGTGGTTCCCGGCGGCGCTGGGCGCACGCGCGGTGGTCACCGAGGAGGAGGCCGACGACTCGCGCGACGACGGCGCGTTGCCGCCCGACGATGTCGAGGCGATGCGCCAGATGCTGGCCGATCTGCTGACCGAGAACCCCGACCTCGCCGACATGGACGAGCGCCTGGTCGCGATGATCGCCCGGATCGTCGAGGCCTACGGCAAATACAGCTCCAGCCGCGGCCCGTCTTTCTCGTCGTATCAGGCGCTCAAGGCGATGGCGCTCGACGAACTCGAGGGCAAGCTGCTGGCCGGACTGCTCGCCTCGTACGGCGACGAACCCACACCCAGCCAGGAAGAAATCGCCAAAGCTCTTGCCGCGCAGCGCATCAGCCAGCTGCGTAAGCTCGTCGACGCCGAGACCAAACGGCGCACCGCGGAGCAGCTGGGCCGCGATCACGTCCAGATGTACGGCATCCCACAGCTTTCCGAGAACGTGGAATTTTTGCGCGCCTCCGGTGAGCAGCTGCGCCAGATGCGCCGGGTGGTGGCGCCGCTGGCCCGCACGTTGGCAACCCGGCTGGCGGCGCGCCGGCGGCGCAGCCGGGCGGGGACGATTGATCTGCGCAAGACGCTGCGCAAGTCGATGTCCACCGGCGGGGTGCCGATCGACGTCGTGCTGGCCAAGCCACGTCCGGCGCGCCCGGAACTGGTGGTGCTCTGCGACGTGTCCGGTTCGGTCGCCGGCTTCAGCCATTTCACCCTGTTGCTGGTTCACGCTCTGCGCCAACAGTTCTCACGTGTACGGGTGTTCGCCTTCATCGACACCACCGACGAGGTGACCCACATGTTCGGCCCGGAAGCCGATCTGGCGGTGGCGATTCAGCGGATCACCCGCGAATCCGGCGTCTACAGCCGCGACGGCCACTCCGACTACGGCAACGCCTTCGCGTCGTTCGTGCAGGCGTTCCCGAATGTGCTCTCACCGCGCACCTCGCTGCTGGTGCTCGGCGACGGCCGCACCAATTACCGCAATCCGGAGATCGAGCTGCTGAGTCACATGGTGACCGCCAGCCGGCACGCGCACTGGCTGAATCCCGAGCCCAGGCACCTGTGGGGCAGCGGTGACTCGGCGGTGCCGCGCTATCAAGAGGTCATCCCGATGCACGAATGCCGGTCCGCCAAGCAGTTGGCCGCGGTGATCGACCAGCTGCTGCCCGTATAGCCTCGGCACCGAAGCGCTCGCCGCATGGCCATATGCTCCACTGCGGCGGAGGGCGCTCATCTTCCCGGGCGCCGGTCGCGGTGCGTTGCCGGGCGCCCGCGGCGCGGATCACGACCGCCCGCACGATCTCAAGCACCCTAGTCATCAGGCCGAGCCACGAAACCGACGTCAAAATCGACCCCGACTTCGCAAGTGTGCCCGCCCAATCGTCATTGCAAGTCGTCAAGTGCAACGGCGACGATTAGGGCGAGTCGTACGTGCAGCACCCGTGACGAACAAAGGAGTTTCGCCAGTGCGGCTATGGCAACTGCCCGCGACCGAACTCGCCAGCTTGGTCCGATCGCGCGAAGTCTCGGCGCGCGAGGTCGTTGAGGCGGCCTTGGATCGGCTCGATGACGTCAACGGTGCGATCAATGCGGTGGTTGATCATCACCGCGACGAGGCATTGGCCGCCGCAGCCATGATCGACGAACGGCTGCGCCGCGGCGATGAGGTTGGACCGCTGGCCGGTGTGCCGGTAACGGTGAAGATCAACGTCGACCAGGCCGGCTACGCCACCACCGACGGCGTGACGCTACAGCGTGACCTCATCGCCACAACCAACAGCCCCGTCGTCGACAATCTTCTGAAGAGCGGTGCGGTGCTCATCGGCCGGACGAAT
>NZ_LZLU01000173.1:0-22069 GCF_001673415.1 Mycobacterium sp. 1165196.3
TGTTCTTCGGTTTCGATGACCATCAGCGCGCCGGCCTCGCCGAAGACGAATCCGGTGCGGTCGCGGTCGAACGGGCGACAGGCCCCTACCGGGTCGTCGTTCTTGGTCGACATCACGATGCGCATCTGGGCGAACGCCGCTATCGCGACCGCCTCGATCCTGACCTCGACGCCACCGCAGATGGCGACGTCGGCCTCACCGAAGACGACGTTGCGCCAGGCCTGGGCCACCCCCTCGGAACCCGACGCGCACGCCGACACCGGCGTGATCACCCCGGCCCTGGCGTGCCGCTCCAGGCTCACCGCGACGGCCGCGCCGTCGGGCATGTACTTCGACACCGCCAGCGGCGAGACCCCCTTGATGCCACGGGCCCGCAGGTCGTCATAGCTGAACACGATCTGCTCGGCCGACCCCAGGCCGGTGCCGATGGAGACCATCAGCCGGTTGGGGTCGACCTCGGGAGAGCCGGCGTTCTCCCAGGCCCGCCGGCTCAGCACGGTCGACATCCGCTGCAGGTAGCCCATCCGGTGGCGTTCGGCGCGCGTCAGGCCGCCGTCGAATTCCTCCAGCAGGTGTCCGCCGATGCGCACCGGCAGGTCGAACTCCTCGACGAACGAATCCTCGAGTTTGCGGATACCGCTTTGGCTGTCCAGCAACAGCTTCCAGGTGCTCTCGGCGTCAGTAGCCAACGCGGTCGTCATGGCGACGCCAGTGACGACCACGTTCGGCAGCGTTTTCCCGGTAACCAGCTCCGTCATGACTCGCAAAACCTTTCACTTGATGAGAGCCGATGACGCTGGACGTCGAGCCCCACTCCCCACCAATTCGTCAAGTACGAACTTCCATTGTCCCAACATCAAAAACTTGGGGCAACGAGACACGGCGTAAGCCGGGATTCTTGACCGCAAAAGGCGCCATCAGCTGGTGGTTCTTCGTTTGACGGCCGCGTTGGCCCGGGCGGGATCCGCCCGCTATTGGGCGCGCACCGCCTGCGCCCGCGCCATCAGCCCGCCGCCGCCGGGCAGGGCGCCCACCACGGTGCGGGCCAGCCGGTCGCGGCCCCGGACGCCGTCTGTCCTGGCCCGTCCGGCGCGCAGATGCCGCCAGCCGAGCGCCGCCCAGGTCGCCGCGACGGCGGCGTCGGTGACCCCGCCGCGGGCGCGGCGGCGGTCGAGGACCGCCAGGCCGAGCGCGGTCGCCGAGTGCACGACGTCGACCCAGACCCCGGCCGCCAGCACCTCCGGGCCGGGGTTGACTCCCGACAGGGCCGCCTGGGTCAGATGGCGGGCGCCCAGGATCCGGGTGACGACGAGCGCCTTGCGGTCGACCTGCACCCCGTGGATGTGATCGAGCACCTCAGCGGGGGCGGCCAGCAGCACCGCACCCCATCCCGCCCGGATCAGTTCGATCGCGCGAATCTTCATCGGTCAACCCCCCAACTGCCGTGCGAACGGCCCCACCCGTTCGATGAACCGATCGAAGAACGCCGCCGCGTCGACGTCAATGCCGATCAGCGCGTTGGGTTCTCGACGATCCGACCAATCGGTCACCGTCATGGCGCGGGTCAGGGTCCCGGTCAGCTCGATGTCCACCGTCGCCGCACGCGTGCTGACCAGTTCGGGGTCCAGCGCGACGGCGGCGGCCAACGGATCGTGCATGTGTGCCTGATACCCGTGGCCGAGTTCGTGATAGGCCTCCAGGTAGAACCGCGCCGCGTCCTCGATCACCCGGATCAGCGGGTTGGACGCGCCCGACCGGGTGCCGGGCTCGTCGGCTTCGCTCAGCCGCGTCGTCATCGCCCCCGCGGCCGCGGCCAGCCGCGCGAGGTGATCCGGCGTCAACGCGACCTTGCGGGTCAGGTCGAGACCGCACAGGATCGGAAGCCGCTGTTGCCCAACGGTTTCGGGGCGCCACGCCGCCAGCACCTCGGCCGCCGCCTCGGGATCGACGCTGATGTTCCACTCGGCCACCGCCGTGGTGTTGCCCCGGTGGTCGTAGGACCCGCCCATGATCACCAGCCGGCGCAGCAGCGTCGGCAGCTCGGGTTCGGCGCGCAGCGCCAGCGCCAAGTTGGTCAAGGGGGCGGTCGCCACCCCGATGAGCTCACCGGGAAAGGCCCGCGCCGCGCGCACCCAGGCGCTCGCCGAGTCATAGTCGGTGAGCCGGCCCGAGCCCGGCGGCAGGTCGGCATAGCCCAATCCCCTGGGGCCGTGGACTTTTGACGGCAGCCGCATCGGGCCGGTCAGGGTCTGTGGCGAGCCCCTGGAAACCGGTATCCCGGTGCGTTGGCACAGCTGCAGCAGGCCGAGATTGTTTTCGCAAACCTGTTCCACCCCAACGTTTCCCCCGGTCGAGGCGATGCCGACCACTTCGGCGTCCGGGCTGGCGAACAGGTAGATCAGCGCCAGCGCATCGTCCACGCCGGTGTCGACGTCAACGAAAACGGGCGAGGTCATTGCTTCCAACATACCGGCGACTAGGCTGGCACAATGCCAACCACGTCGGAGCCCCCGGAGGGGACTGATTTAACGCCGCACTTCGACGATGTGCAGGCCCACTACGACCTGTCGGACGACTTCTTCCGGCTATTCCTCGATCCCACCCAGACGTACAGCTGCGCGTACTTCGAGCGCGACGACATGACGCTGGAAGAGGCCCAGATCGCCAAGATCGACCTCGCCCTCGGCAAACTCGGGTTGCAGCCGGGCATGACGTTGCTCGATGTGGGCTGCGGGTGGGGGGCCACCATGATGCGGGCGATGGAAAAGTACGACGTCAACGTCGTCGGCCTCACCCTGAGCCGCAACCAGGCCGACCACGTCGAACAGCTGATCGCGAAGTCCGAGAGCCCGCGGTCGGCCAGGATCCTGCTGCAGGGCTGGGAGCAGTTCGACGAGCCGGTCGACCGGATCGTCAGCATCGGCGCCTTCGAGCACTTCGGGCACGAACGCTACGACGCGTTCTTCACTCTGGCGCACGACCTGCTGCCCGACGACGGGATCATGCTGCTGCACACCATCACCGGGCTGCACCCGACGGAGATGGTCGAGCGCGGCATGCCGATCTCGTTCACGTTCGCCCGGTTCATCAAATTCATTGTCACCGAGATCTTCCCGGGCGGACGGCTGCCGTCGATCCCGATGGTGCAGGAGCGCGCCACCGCGAACGGCTTCACGGTGACTCGCGTGCAGTCGTTGCAGCCGCACTATGCCAAGACGCTCGACATCTGGGCCGCCGGGCTTGAGTCGCATAAGGACGAGGCCATCGCGCTGCAGTCCGAGGAGGTCTACGAGCGGTACATGAAGTACCTGACCGGTTGCGCCGACGCGTTCCGCGTCGGCTACATCGACGTCAACCAGTTCACGCTGCAGAAGTGACTACCAGTGCACGCCGGGCACCAGGCGGACCAGCCGCTTGACCGGACGCGGTGTGCGGATGCCGCGGGTGACGGCGCGCACCGGCCGGCTGGGCTTGCGCCGCGGGCCGCGCGCGGCGGGCGCCGGGGCCGGGTGGGCGGTCAGCCCGCGTGCCGCCGCCGAGTCGGGATAGCCCAGGTAGAGCTGGTGCAGGACCCGCCGCGACGTCCGCGGGGCGAAGTAGTTGCCGGCCTCGGCGAGCGTCCCCAGCGGGGTGTCGATGCGGGCCGGCTTTTCCACCAGCCCGCGCACCACCATCGCCGCCGCCCGCTCGGGGCTGATCGCCGGCACCGGGTTGAGCCGGTGCGACGGCACGATCATGGGCGTGCGCACCAACGGCATATGGATGTTGGTGAAGGTGATGCGGTCCGACAGCACCTCCGAACCCACCACGTCGGAGAACGCGTCCAGCGCCGCCTTGGACGGCAGGTACGAGCTGTACTTGGGATTGCGGGCCTGCACACCGGCGCTCGACACGTTGACGACGTGGCCGAATCGGCGCTCGCGCCAATGGGGTAGCAGCGCCAGCACCATCCGGACCGCGCCGAAGTAGTTGACCGCCATCACCCGCTCGTAGTCGTGTAGCCGGTCGGTCGAGTTGACCACCGAGCGGCGGATGGACCGGCCGGCGTTGTTCACCAGGTAGTCGACGTGGTCGAACCGACCCAGGATGTCCTTGACGGTGTGTTCCACCGACGCCGAATCGGTGACATCACACGTAAAGGCATGGGCGGCACCACCATTGGCGCGGATCTCGGCGACCAGCGAATCCAGCGCCGGGCCGTTGCGGGCCAGCGCGAACACGGTGGCGCCCCGCTCGGCGATCGCGATGGCCGCCGCCCGGCCGATGCCACTGGACGCCCCGGTGATGATGACGTGGCGACCCTGCAACGGTCCCCGCGGATCGTCGCGGCGCGCCCGATCCGGATCGAGGTGCTCCGCCCAGTACCGCCACAGCTTGGGCGCGTAGCCGGCGAACTCGGGAACAGTTATCCCGGTGTCCCGCAACGCATCTCGTGTCTTCTCGTTGACGAAGGTGGGCGCCAGGTCCACGACGTCGAGCACCTCGGCGGGGATGCCGAGCTGGGTGGCCGCCATGTTGCGCACCACCCGGGCGCGCCCGCGCACCTTGAGCACGGGGGCGGCCACCGCACGGGGCAGTGAACCGCGCAGCGGCGGCAGCCCGGCCGCCTTGGCCACGCCGCGGTAGATGCCACGCAGGCCGATGGTCTTCTCGGCGGTCAGGTGGAACGTCTGCTGATCGCGGCCGTCGGCGTGCATCAGCGCGACCAGCGCGTCGACGACGTAGTCCACTGGAACGATGTTGGTGCGGCCGGTGTCGGGCAGCAGGATCGGGGTCAGCTTGGGTAGGACCGCCAACTTGGCCAGCACGCCGAAGAAGTAGTACGGGCCGTCCACCTTGTCCATCTCGCCGGTGCGCGAATCGCCCACCACCACCGCGGGGCGGTAGATGCGATGACGCAGACCCGGCGCCGAGCGCACCAGCAGCTCGGCCTCGAACTTGGTCTGGTGATAGGGCGTCGGCAGCTGCTGGCCCACGTCGAAGTCGTCCTCGGTGTATTCGCCGGCGAAATCGCCCGCCACCGCGATCGACGACACGTGGTGCAACGTCGCGTCCAACCGCTGCGCCAGCGCGATCACCGCGCGGGTGCCCTCGACGTTGCTGGCCCGCTGTTCGGGTTCGCCGGCGGTGATGTCGTAGATCGCCGCACAGTGCACGACGTGATCGACCCGGCCCAGCTCGGCGAGCGCCTCGTCGCTCAGATCCAGTTCCGGCAGCGCACCGACCAGGGGTTTCACCCGTTCACCCCACGCCGCCGCGAGCCGCTCGAAACGGCCCAGCGACTGGCGTCGGACCAGCACCCACACCTGCGCCTCGGGCTCCGATTCCAGAAGGCGAGACACGACGCGGCGACCAATAAACCCGGTACCGCCGGTAACGACATACCGCATGAAGACATGGTGGCGGTGGCAGCCGCGCACGTCAACTGCCGATCTTGTGCGGTGGCGACTAGCTGTGGAAGTCGCGAATCCCGTCCCAGTCGACCAGCGTCCAGCCGGTCATCGGGTTCCCGCTGATCACCACCCGTCCCGTGTTCGGAATCGGGTGGCTGTCCATCAGGCTGTCCTTGGCGTTCTGGGCGTTCAGCAGCGTCCACACCATGATCGAGTTCCGGTGCGAGAACACCACCGGGTTGCGGTGCCCGCTGTTGTAGATCTTGTTGATCGCCGCGGTGAACTGGTCGTTGAACTCCTTGCCGCTGACCGAGCCGGGGATGCTGTCGGACACGTCGCCGTTGATCCAGTTCGCCGGCGCCAGCATGTACGTCGACTTGGCCATCGACTCGGGTTTGCCGTTGAACCAGCCGGCGTCGATCTCCTGGATGCCGGGTAGCACCTCCACCTGCTTGCCGAGCTCGGCGGCCAGCGGAGCGGCGGTCTGCTGCGTCCGGATCATGGTGGAGGCGTAGACGGCGTCGTAGTCCTTGCGGCCGAGTTGGTGCGCGACCTGTTCGGCCTGTCCCTTGCCCTCCGGGGTCAGGCCGGGGCCCGGCACCCCGGTGTCGATGACGCCGCTGGCGTTGGCCTCGGACTGGGCGTGCCGGATGAACGTCACCGTGATGGACCGCGCCTGCGGTGAGCCGCCGCAGCCGGCGACGATCATCGTGGCGGTGAGCGCGGCGAGCGCGACGCCGGCCTTGCGGATCATGCTGCGCTTGGGCATGTCGATAGCCTGCCCTGTCGACGGCTCCGCTGGGAAGGGTTTGCGTTGCTTTGTTACCGCGCGGCCCCGGGGAGAGGGCCTTGATCATGCCCTCGTTTCGCCGGATGCCAGAGTGGACCGAGGATCCCTACCCAACGATCAGGAGACTTCCATGGCGATTGATCCGAGTGCCGTCGGCGCGGTCACCGAACCCATGCAGTTCGAATGGACCGATCGGGACACGCTGCTCTACGCGCTCGGCGTCGGCGCCGGGGTCGACGACCTGGCATTCACCACCGAGAACAGCCACGACATCGACCAGCAGGTGCTGCCGACCTACGCGGTGATCTGCTGCCCGGCCTTCGGCGCGGCGGGCCTGGTCGGAAAGTTCAACTGGGCCATGCTGTTACACGGATCGCAGAGCATCCGGCTGCACGCGCCGCTGCCGTCCGCCGGAAAACTCTCGGTGGTGTCGGAGGTTGCCGACATCCAGGACAAGGGTGAGGGCAAGAACGCGATCCTGGTGCTGCGCGGCCGGGGTACCGAACCGGATTCCGGGAAGTTGATCGCCGAGACGCTCACCACCTTGGTCATCCGGGGCGAGGGCGGCTTCGGCGGCATGCCGGGTCAGCGACCGATCGCACCCGAATTCCCCGACCGCGAGCCGGACGCCCGGATCGCGCTGCCCACCCGCGAGGACCAGGCGCTGATCTACCGGCTCTCCGGGGACCGCAACCCGCTGCACAGCGACCCGTGGTTCGCGCGCGAGCTGGCCGGCTTCCCCAAGCCGATCCTGCACGGGCTGTGCACCTACGGGGTGTCGGGTCGCGCGCTGGTCGCCGAGCTCGGCGGCGGCGTCGCGGCCAACATCACCTCGATCGCCTCGCGCTTCACCTCGCCGGTGTTCCCCGGCGAGACGCTGACCACGCTGATCTGGCGCACCGAGCCGGGCAAGGCGGTGTTCCGCACCGAGGCCTCCGGAACCGACGGTGCCGACGCGCGGGTGGTGCTCGACGACGGCGCGGTGGAATACGCCGCGCCCTGATGGGGGCGACCGCCGCTAGCCGCTGAGCTGATCGGCCAGCCGGTCGGTGAACTCGGCGGCCCGCGCGGGACTGTCGAGCGCGAACAGCGCGGCGGTGGCGCGGTCGCCGTCGTCGCCGTGCCGCACCAGGATCGGCACGCCGTCCGCGCGCACCGCGTCGAACGCGTCCTCGTCGGTGATGTCGTCGCCGAGGTAGACCGGCGTGAGCGCACCGGAGCCGGCCCGGTGCAGGTGATCGATCACCCAGCGCAGCGTTTTGCCCTTGTCCCAGTCCAGGTCCGGGCGCAGCTCGATCACCTCGCGGCCGGTGGTGACCCGAAGCCCGTCGCGGCGGCCCGCGGCGCGCACCGCCGCCAGCACCTCGCCGACGCGGTCGCGGGCGGCGTTGCGGTAGTGCGCGGCGACCCCGAATCGCTTGTGCTCCACCACGACGCCGGCGATCCCGCCCAGCTCGTCGCGCAGCCGCCCGGCCGCCCCCTCGAGCACCGGGATGGCGGCGGCCCCGGCCTCGTTCTGGTGGTGGGTGCCGTCGGGGGCGGTCAGCTCGAAGCCGTGGCTGCCCGCATACCAGATGCCCGGCACGCCAACGCGTTTGGCCACGTCGGCCAGGTCGCGGCCGGACAGCACCGCGACCGGGCACCGCGCGGCCAGCTTCTCCAACGCCTCGGTGGCCCCGGCGACGGGCCGCGCCGCATCCGGGTCGTCGACGATGTCCGACAGCGTGCCGTCGAAGTCGAAGAACACGGCCGGGCGCCGGGAGGCCAGCCCATCGGCCAAGGCCCGCAACGCATCCGGCAGTTGCGACATCCGGCGGTCCCCGGTGCGCACGGTGACCTCGTCCAGGTCGGCGACCACCGCGTCGGCCCCGGCATCCTCCAGCGCGCCACCGGCGGCCGGGTCGAGGCCGATCACCAGCGCGAACCCGGCGGCGCGCGCGGCCTCGACGCCGGCGGCGTCCCCGGCGACCACCACGCAGCGGCCGGGGCGCACCCGCAGCCGGTCGGCCGTCCGCGCCGGGCCGTCGGCGCTAACCGCGGCGCCCACCCCGATTTCGCGCAGTTGCGCGGCCAACGACGAGCCGAGCGCGCCCTCGGCGTCGAACAGCACCGCGTCATGGCGGCGCGGGTCGATGACGGCCGGCCCCAACTTGCCCATGACCAACCTTCTCACGGTGGCCGGTGCCCCGGGGGCGGGGTCAGGGCCGGGTCAGTGCCGGGCGCGCCCCGGCGCCGACGGATGCGTCGGCGGTACCGGGCGGGCGACCCGGCGCGGGGAACGCTTGCGGGTGAACAGCAGCACGGAATCGTCGCCGAGGGCCACCAGGCGCGCCATGCCCAGCTCGATGCCGGCGGCCAGCTGCTTGACGTCGAACGCGTCGCCGTGTTCGGCGGTGATCCCGAAGACCAGTTCGTCGCCGTAGCTCAGCACCGCGACGCCGGTGTGCAGCGCCGTGGCGGTCGGGGGGATCGGCAGCAGCCGTTCCAGCGTCTGGCCCATCACCCGAAGCCGGCGGCGCGGCCCGGGCACGTTGGTGGCCAGCGTGACGATGGCCCGCTGCGGCACGCGGGAGAGCAGCTGTAAGACATTGCTGCGCAACACCTTCGGCAGCAAGCCGAGCACCGACTCCGCGATGCCCAGGGGCTGGACGGCCTGCTTGGCCTGCCACCGGGTGTGCACGGTCTGCAACCGCCGCACCGGGTCGTCGTGTTCGACCGGCAGGTGCGAGAGCATGGCCGAGCGGACCGGCAGCGGCACCAGGGCGCGCAGCGAGTCGGCCCGCGGTTGTTCGCCGCGGCCGATCAGCGCCGTGCGGAATCCTTCGGTGATGGCGGCCAGCGCGACGTCGTTGGCGCTCACCCCGAACTTGCGGCAGACGCTGTCGACGTCGGCGATCGGCACCCGCACGGTGCTGTAGCGCCGCAGCGTGCTCACCGCGTCGGTGCGCACGACCGGCCACAGCGCGTCGATCAGGGCGCCGGGCAGGTTGCCGGTGGCCAACGAGGCGCGCCACAGCGCGTCCGCCCAGCCCGGTTTGGCGGATGTGGATGGCGAAACCTGCTTGCCCGCGGCATTGTTGGCGAAGGTGTCGGCGTCGGCGTCGTCGCAGAGCCTGCTGATCAGCCGGGCGGCCGGGTTGCCGTCGAGCAGCCCGTGATGGGTTTTCATCAGGATCGCCCATCGGTTGCCCGTCAGGCCCTCGATGATCCAGCACTCCCACGGTGGCCGGTCGGAATCCAGCGGCCGTTCCAGCGCGTAGGCGATGGCCCGGGACAGCTCAGCCTCGTCGCCCGGGCGGGGAATCGCCACCCGGCGCAAGTGGTGGGCCAGGTCGAAGTCCGGGCAGTCGATCCACTCCTGATTGCGCGGCTGGGCCCGCAGCAGCTGAGTGCATCGCGCGATGGGCTGGATACGTTCCGCCAGAAGGCTTTTGAGCCGCTCGTAATCGGGCGCGGTGCCGTCGACGATGGCGACCGCCCCGACCGCCAGGCTGGCGTGCTGATCCGGATCGTGGGCCTGCAGGAATGCCGTGTCCAGTGTCTGCGCCATGCTGCCCCCGGCCGTGTCCGCTTTTTTGAACTTGTACCAGTATCTGTGGAGCTCGTGATCCGCGGTAGTGCCCGCAGCGTTAAGACCTTGTTTAGGAGTTGACGATCGGTTTAACAACGGTTGTACTGGGCCGCGGTTAAATCGAACACCAGTTCGATATACTCGCATCCGTGGGCTGGTTCAACGGGCCGCCGAGCTGGGCGGAAATGGAGCGGGTGCTCGACAGCAAGCCGCGCCATGCCGGGGAGTCGGCGGGCCCGGAATCCGACGGCCCGCTGTCGCGCCGGCGCGCGACGTATCGGCCGCCGGATGACGGCCGGGCGTCCCGCTCGTCCGTCGCCTATGCCGAACTGCATGCGCATTCGGCGTTCAGCTTCTTGGACGGGGCGAGCACGCCCGAGGAACTGGTCGAGGAGGCGGCCCGGCTGGACCTGCGCGCCCTGGCGCTCACCGATCACGACGGCCTGTACGGGGCGGTGCGGTTCGCCGAAGCGGCGGCCGAGCTCGACATGCGCACCGTGTTCGGCGCCGAACTGTCGCTGGGCCCGGGCGCGCGCACCGAGGTGCCGGACCCGCCCGGCCCGCACCTGCTGGTGCTGGCCCGCGGTACGGAGGGTTACCGGAGGTTGTCGCGGCAACTGGCCGCGGCGCACCTGGCCGGCGGCGAGAAGGGCAAGCCCCGTTACGATTTCGACGCGCTGACCGAGGCCGCCGGCGGACACTGGCACATCCTGACGGGCTGTCGCAAAGGCCATGTGCGCCAAGCGCTTTCCGAGGGGGGCCCATCCGCGGCCGAGCGGGCGCTGGCCGACCTGGTGGACCGCTTCGGTGCGCACCGGGTCAGCATCGAGCTCACCCATCACGGTCAACCGCTCGATGATGAACGCAACGCCGCGCTGGCCGCGCTGGCCCCACGCTTCGGGGTGGGCGTCGTCGCCACCACCGGCGCGCATTTCGCGGGCCCGTCACGGCGCCGGCTGGCCATGGCGATGGGCGCCATCCGGGCGCGGGAGTCCCTGGATTCGGCCGCCGGGTGGCTGGCCCCGCTGGGCGGTTCGCACCTGCGCTCCGGGGAGGAGATGGCCCGGCTGTTCGCGCAGGTGCCTTTTGGGGGCCCCGACGTGGTGACCGCGGCCGCCGAGCTGGGCGAGCAGTGCGCGTTCGGGCTGGCGCTCATCGCGCCGCAGCTGCCGCCGTTCGACGTGCCCGCCGGGCACACCGAGGACAGCTGGCTGCGGCAGCTGACCATGGCCGGGGCGCGCCGGCGCTATGGGTCGGCCGAGCAGGCGCCGCGCGCGTATGCCCAGATCGAGCACGAACTCAAAGTCATTGCCCACCTGACGTTTCCGGGTTACTTCCTGGTGGTGCACGACATCGCCCGGTTCTGCCGGGAGAACAACATCCTGTGCCAGGGGAGGGGATCGGCGGCCAACTCCGCGGTCTGTTACGCCCTCGGTGTCACCGCCGTCGACCCGGTGGCCAATGAGCTGCTGTTCGAGCGCTTCCTGTCGCCGGCCCGCGACGGGCCGCCCGACATCGACATGGACATCGAGTCCGACCAGCGCGAAAAGGTCATCCAGTACGTCTACGACAAATACGGCCGCGACTACGCCGCCCAGGTCGCCAACGTCATCACCTACCGGGGAAAGATCGCGGTGCGCGACATGGCCCGCGCCCTGGGCTTCTCGCAGGGCCAGCAGGACGCGTGGAGCAAGCAGATCAACCACTGGAACGGGCTCGCCGACGCACCCGATGTCGAGGGCATTCCCGAACCGGTGGTCGACCTGGCGAACCAGATCCGCAACCTGCCGCGGCACATGGGCATTCATTCCGGCGGCATGGTGATCTGCGACCGGCCGATCGCCGACGTGTGCCCGGTGGAGTGGGCGCGCATGGAGAACCGCAGCGTCCTGCAGTGGGACAAAGACGACTGTGCGGCAATCGGTTTGGTGAAGTTCGACCTGCTCGGGCTGGGGATGCTGTCGGCGCTGCACTATGCCATCGATCTGGTGGCCGAGCACAAGGGGATCGAGGTGGACCTGGCCCGCCTCGACCTCTCCGAGCCGGCGGTGTACGAGATGCTGGCCCGCGCCGATTCCGTCGGCGTGTTCCAGGTGGAGTCACGCGCGCAGATGGCCACCCTGCCGCGGCTGAAGCCGCGGGTGTTCTACGACCTGGTGGTGGAGGTCGCGCTGATCCGTCCCGGCCCCATCCAGGGCGGGTCGGTGCATCCCTACATCCGGCGGCGCAACGGGGAGGCGCCGGTGGTCTACGACCACCCGTCCATGGAGCCGGCGCTGCGAAAGACATTGGGAGTGCCGCTCTTTCAGGAACAGCTGATGCAGCTCGCGGTCGACTGCGCGGGTTTCTCGGCCGCCGAGGCCGATCAGCTGCGCCGCGCCATGGGGTCCAAGCGCTCGACCGAACGCATGCGACGGCTGCGCGGCCGGTTCTACGAGGGCATGCGCGCGCTGCACGGCGCCAGCGACGAGGTGATCGACCGCACCTACGAAAAGCTGGAGGCCTTCGCCAATTTCGGCTTCCCGGAAAGCCATGCGCTGAGCTTCGCGTCGCTGGTCTTCTACTCGTCGTGGTTCAAGCTGCACCACCCGGCGGCGTTCTGCGCGGCGCTGCTGCGCGCCCAGCCGATGGGGTTCTACTCGCCGCAGTCGCTGGTGGCCGACGCGCGCCGGCACGGCGTGACGGTGCACGGCGCGTGCGTCAACGCCAGCCTGGCGCACGCCACGCTGGAGAACGCCGGAACCGAGGTGCGGTTGGGGCTGGGCGCGGTCCGCCATATCGGTGACGACCTGGCCGAGCGGCTGGTCGAGGAGCGAAAAGCCAACGGCCCGTTCGCTTCCCTGCTGGACCTGACGGCACGGCTGCAGTTGAGCGTGCCGCAGACCGAGGCGCTGGCGACGGCCGGGGCTTTTGGTTGCTTCGGCATGTCCCGGCGCGAGGGGTTGTGGGCGGCCGGGGCGGCGGCCACCCAGCGGCCGGGCCGGTTGCCCGGGGTGGGATCGTCCTCGCACATCCCCGCGCTGCCCGGGATGAGCGAGCTGGAGCTGGCCGCCGCCGACGTGTGGGCCACCGGCGTCTCCCCGGACAGCTACCCGACGCAGTTCCTGCGGGCCGACCTGGACGCGATGGGGGTGGTGCCCGCCGAGAAGCTGGGCTCGGTGCCCGACGGCGACCGGGTGCTGATCGCCGGCGCGGTCACCCATCGGCAGCGGCCCGGCACGGCGCAGGGGGTCACGTTCATCAACCTCGAGGACGAGACCGGGATGGTCAACGTGCTCTGCGCCCCGTGGGTGTGGGCGCGGCATCGCAAGCTGGCGAACTCGGCGCCGGCGCTGCTGGTGCGCGGGCAGGTCCAGAACGCCAGCGGCGCGATCACCGTCGTCGCCGAGCGGCTGGGCCGCATCACCCTGGCGGTCGGCTCGAAATCCCGCGACTTTCGCTAGGAATCACCCTCGCCATCGCTTGGAATCGGCTGTAAATGACCCGTTGCGTGGAATCGGCAGTAACGATTCACCGTTGCTTTCAACATGAGATTCAAGGCTGCGGGCCATGGCGCCGCGATACTGAGTTGTGCTGCAGCGCTTGTCTTTTCTGCCCCGGTCGCCGGCGCCGACCCGCCCGGGCCGGCCGACCCGCACCAGCCGGACATCACGAAGGGCTTCTGCCCGGGCGATCGATGGGGTTACGGCAAGTTGGCCGTCTGTGATGGCGACAAGTATCCCGACGGGTCGTATTGGCACCAGTGGATGAAAACCTGGTTGACCGGACCTCAGTTCTATTACGACTGCGTCAGCGGCGACGAGCCTCTTCCGGCGCCGCCACCGCCCGGCGGCTGCGACGGGGCGATTCCGCGCGATGCGCCGCCCCCACCCACAAACTGACCTCTCAGGACGACGACTAACCGCCCGGCGTCGTCCAGACCCGGCTCGGGGTAATCGCCAGCCGGGTGCTGAATGCATCCATCGACATGCCCTCGTTCGACTCCAATTGCTCGGCAAGCTCACGGTATTTCGCCCAGTACGGTTCGTCGTTCCGGCAATTGACGTCGGTGGCATCGATGGTGGCCGTCCCGCCGATGACGATGATGCCGCCACCGCTTCCGTCCGAATCAAGGTTGAGGCTGACTTGGGGGTGCGCCTTGACGTGGGCGACCTTGGCGGCCTGCGGCAACGTGTACACCGTCAGCTTGGTGCCGTCGAAGTAGAACCAGACCAGCCGGGGAACCGGCTGACCCGATTTGGCGACGGTGGTCAGCCAGCCGAAGTTGTCTGACCGCAGCCTGTTGGAAACCTCTTGTGTCAGTTCGACGCTCATCAGCCGAATGTAACCTCCAAGCATGACCCTGAATCTGTCCGTCGACGAACTGCTCACCACCACCCGCTCGGTCCGCAAGCGTCTCGACTTCGACAAGCCGGTGGGCCGCGACGTGCTGACGGAATGCCTCGAACTGGCGCTGCAGGCGCCCACCGGTTCCAATTCGCAAGGCTGGCAATGGGTGTTCGTCGAGGACGCCGAGAAGAAGAAGGCGATCGCCGACGTCTACCTGGCCAACGCCCGCGGCTACCTCAGCGCCCCGGGGGCCGAATACCCCGAAGGCGACACGCGGGGCGAGCGGATGGGCGCGGTCCGCGATTCCGCGACCTACCTCGCCGAGCACATGCACGAGGCACCGGTCCTGCTGATCCCGTGCCTGGAGGGCCGCCCGGACAAGTCGCCGCTGGGCGGGGTGTCGTTCTGGGCGTCGCTGTTCCCGGCGGTCTGGAGCTTCTGCCTGGCGCTGCGCTCGCGGGGACTGGGGTCGTGCTGGACGACGCTGCACCTGCTGGGCGACGGCGAGCAACGGGTCGCCGACGTCCTGGGCATCCCGAACGACCGCTACAGCCAGGGCGGGCTGTTCCCGATCGCCTACACCAAGGGCACCGATTTCCGCCCGGCCAAGCGGCTGCCCGCCGACCAGGTCACGCACTGGGACGCGTGGTGACCAGCGGCCAGACTTCGACCACCCCGTGCGCGACCGCGCAGGGCGTCTGACTCACCCGCTCGATCGCCGCCTCGAGGTCATCGGCCTCGAACACCGCGAACCCCGCGATCGGCAGCTCTGAACTCATAAACGGCCCGGCCTCGACCCGCAGTCCGGCCCCGTCTGGGTTGCGCACGGCAACGGGTTCTCCGGCAATCCCGACAAGTGCGCCGGCCGCACGCAGTTCGTCGTCGCGCGTGTGCGCGGCACGCTTGCAGTCGTCGCTCGCCCGGCGGTAGCCGGCTTCGTCTCCGTAACCGATCGTGATGAAGGTAGCCATATCACTGCTGACTCGCGCGGGGCCCAGTACTCATCGGGCCCCGGCGTAGCCGTGTTGCCGCCAGGCTTCGTAGACGGCGATCGCCGCGGCGTTGGACAGGTTCAGCGAGCGCCGGCCCGCCAGCATCGGGATGCGCACCTGCCCGGTGATGTGCGGGTCGGCCAGCGTCGCGGCGTCCAGCCCGGTGGGTTCGGGACCGAACATCAACACGTCGCCGGCCCGGTAGCGCACGTCGGCGAACGAGGTGGGCGCGTGCGCGGTGAAGGCGAACACCCGCTGCGGTGACAGCACCGCCCAGGCATCCGCCAGTGACGCGTGCACCGTGACCGACGCCAGGTCGTGGTAGTCCAGCCCGGCCCGCCGCAGCTTGGGTTCGGACAGGTCGAACCCCATCGGCTCGACCAGATGCAATTCGCAGCCCGTCGCCGCCACCGTCCGGATGGCGTTGCCGGTATTGGGCGGGATCCGCGGCGCCAGAAACATCAGCTTGAACACAACGGGGATAATGGTCGCATGGTCGAGCAGAGCATCTGGATGCAGAAGGTCGCTGCCGATCCCGGCCATTCGCAGTGGTACATCGAGCGTTTCCGCGCGATGACCCGCGCCGGCGACGACCTGGCCGGCGAGGCCCGCTTCGTGGACGCGATGGCGCCGCGCGGCGCCCACATCCTGGACGCCGGCTGCGGGCCCGGACGGCTGGGCGGATATCTGGCCACGGTCGGCCACCGGGTGGTCGGTGTGGACGTCGACCCGGCGCTGATCGAGGCTGCCGAACAGGACTACCCCGGGCCGCGCTGGCTGGTCGGCGACCTGGCCGAGCTGGACCTGCCGTCGCGCGGCATCGCCGAACCGTTTGACGTCATCGTCTCCGCCGGCAACGTCATGGCGTTCCTGGCGCCCAGCACCCGCATCCAGGTGCTGAGCCGGCTGCGCGCCCACGTCGCCGACGACGGCCGCGCCGCGATCGGCTTCGGCGCCGGCCGCGACTACGAGTTCGACGTGTTCCTCAACGACGCGGTCGATGCGGGCTTCGCGCCCGATCTGCTGCTGTCCACCTGGGATATGCGGCCGTTGCGCGACGACTCCGATTTCCTGGTCGCGCTGCTTCGTCCCGCCTAGGGTTGCGCGCTCGGCGGTGTTTGCCAGGGGTGGCCGCGCGGGCGCGGCGCCACCTTGGAGGGACCTGTCTGCTCAGTAACGATTCTGGTGGCCCGCGCCGCGGGCTGTCATACTCGTCGGATTGCCACACCTACACGCACACGCCTATCTGGCGCGGGGCGGGCGAAATAAAGCAGGAAGTTTCATGAGCCTCTCGTTTCTTTCAGCGCTCAGCGTCAGCGCAGCGGCCGGTCGTGCGGCCGCGATGACATGACCATGTTCACCCGCCCGACCAACCCGGCCGAGGCGGAAGTCGCCCAGCCCGCGCCGGTGGGCGGGGCGGACGCGGCGCCGGCCAAGCGGCCGCCGTCCTGGTCGCTGACCAACTGGCCGGTCGGCTGGAAGGTGCTGGCGATCGTGCTGGTCCCGCTGACATTGGCGACGGTCTTCGGGGTGCTGCGCATCAATGCCGCCATGGCCAACGCGGCCGGCCTGCGGCTGGCCGCCACCCGCGCCGACGTCGTCCCGGTCATCACCAAATACATGTCCGCGCTCGACGTCGCGCTGCTGGCCGGCTCCACCGGGCGCGACGTCGACGGCGCCAAGAAGAACTACGAGGCGCGCAAGGGCGAACTGCAGTCCAGGCTGGACGACACCGACGTCAACTCCGACGTCCGTTCCGGGGTGACCAACCTGCTCGACGGCGGGCAGATGCTGGTCAACAAGGCGGCCGACCCCGCCCTCGGTTTGCGGGAGCGGGTCACCCTCTACGCGCCGATCCTGTTGACCGCCGAGGACGTCATCAACGCCTCGGTGCGCGTCGACGACGAGAAGATCCGCGCCCAGGCGCAGGGCCTGAGCCGGGCGGTGGGCGCCCGCGGCCAGATGACGATGCAGAAAATCCTGGTCACCCGCGGGGCCGAACTGCCCGAGCCGCAGCTGCGGACCTCGATGACCACGCTGGCGGGCACCGAACCCTCGACCCTGTTCGGGATGAGCGAGGTGCTGGGGGCCGGGTCGCCGGAGGCCAAGACCCTGCAACAGCAGATGGTGAGCCGGATGGCGATCATGTCCGATCCGGCCAGCGTGCTGGTCGACAACGCCGACCTGCTGCGTTCGATCCAGACCACCGACGACATCGCCGACCAGGTCATCAAGAACGCGACCGCGTCGGTGACCAAGTCGGTGCACGCCCAGGCCGCCGAGCGCCGCTCGGCCGCGATCACCGACACCGTCCTGGTGCTGGCCGCGATCGTGATCGCGTTGGCGGTCGTGTTGCTGGTCGCGCGGGCGCTGGTGCGGCCGCTGCGCATCCTGCGCGACGGCGCGCTCAAAGTCGCCCACACCGATCTCGAGGAGGAGATCGCCCGGTTGAAAGCCGGTGGGCCCGAACCGATTCCGACCCCGCTACCGGTCTACACCACCGAGGAGATCGGCCAGGTCGCGCACGCGGTCGACGAGCTGCACACCCAGGCCCTGCTGCTGGCCGGTGACGAGGCGCGGTTGCGGCTGCTGGTCAACGACATGTTCGAGACCATGTCGCGGCGCAGCCGCTCGCTGGTGGACCAGCAGCTGGCGCTCATCGACCGGCTGGAACGCAACGAGGACAACCCCGACCGCCTGGACAGCCTGTTCCGCCTCGACCATCTGGCGGCGCGGCTGCGCCGCAACAGCGCCAACTTGCTGGTGCTGGCCGGCGCGCAATTGGCCCGCGACCAGCGCGACCCGGTGCCGCTGGCCACGGTGATCAACGCCGCGGTCTCCGAGGTCGAGGATTACCGCCGCGTCGAAGTCGCTGGGCTGCCCGAGTGCTCGCTGATCGGCGCGGCCGCCGGCGGCGCCATCCACCTGTTCGCCGAGCTGATCGACAACGCGCTGCGCTACTCGCCGCCGACCAGCTCGGCGCGGATCTCGGCCTCGCGCGGCGGCTCGGATCCGCAAGGCGGCGTCGTGGTGCGGATCGCCGACTCCGGTCTGGGGATGAACGACACCGACCGGCGGATGGCCAACATGCGGCTGCAGGCCGGGGGCGACGTCAGCCCCGACAACGCCCGGCACATGGGTCTGTTCGTGGTCGGCCGGATCGCGGCCCGGCACGGCATCCGGGTCGGCCTGCGCGGCCCGGCGGCCAACGAGTCGGGCTCCGGCACCACCGCCGAGATCTACCTGCCGCCGACGGTGCTGGCCGGGTCGGCCGTCGCCGAGTCGGCCGCGCCGCGCCACATCCGGGCGGTCTCCTCGCCGAGCGCCAAGCTGGCCAGCGCGCCCGCCGACGACGCCGGGCGGCCCGACGGCTCCCTCGAGCCGGCGGCGCGCAGCGCCCCGGACGCGTCCGGGCCGTCGGTCACGTTGCTGCCGCGCCGCAACCCGGGTTCCAGCGGCATCACCGAAGTCCCCGCGCCGCCCGCCGAGCAGCTGCCCCGCCGCCAGCGCCGCGAGCTGGCGACCCCCTGGTGGGAGAGTGCCCCCAAGGCGGCGCCCGCGCCGGAGCCCAAGCCCACCCCCGAGCCCCAGCCCGCATCGGCGCCCCAGCCGACACCGGCGCCCGAACCCGCGCCGGCCCGGGCGGCGTCGGACACCTCGGCCTTCTTCGCGGCCCGGTCCCGGGAGGCCGACGGCCGCACGCAGCCCCGGCAGGACCAGCCGGCGCGGCCCGCCCCGGGCGCGTCCATCCCGTCGGCGCCGAAAACGTCGGCGACCCCGGCCGACGACGACGTCATCTACCGGCGGATGCTCTCGGAGATGCTGGGCGACCCGCACGACCTGGTCAACAGCCCCGACCTGGATTGGCAGTCGGTCTGGGACCGGGGCTGGACACTGGCGGCGGCGGCCGAGGACAAGCCCGTCGAAGCGCACACCACCGACCACGGCCTGCCGGTGCGCACCCCGGGCGCCCGGCTGGTGCCCGGCGGCGCCAACGGCGGCGCAGCGGGCGAACCGGCCGAGCCCGACCAGCAGCGCAGCGGCCTATCCCCGTCGCACCGGGAGCCCCAGCACGCGGCCGTCACCCGCGACCCCGAGGCGGTTCGCGCCTCGTTCAGTAACCATTTCGACGGCGTGCGCACCGGACGCTCGCACGCCCGCGACACCGATCAAGGATCCGACCAATAATGAGTTCCCCCGACAAATTCGACAGCGCGTCCCTGGACTGGCTGGTGACCAGGTTCGCCCGCGAGGTCCCCGGCGTCGCCCACGCGCTGCTGGTGTCCGTCGACGGGCTGCCCATCGCCGCCAGCGAGCACCTGCCGCGGGAACGCGCCGACCAGCTGGCCGCGGTGGCCTCCGGGCTGGCCAGCCTCGCCACCGGTGCCGCGCAGCTGTTCGACGGCGGCCAGGTGCTGCAGTCGGTGGTCGAGATGCAGAACGGCTACCTGTTGCTGATGCGGGTCGGGGACGGGTCGCACCTGGCGACGCTGGCCGTGACGTCGTGTGACATCGGTCAGATCGGCTATGAGATGGCCGTCCTCGTCGAACGGGTGGGCGGCGTGGTGCAGTCGACCCGCCGGTCCAGCGTCTCGTGACCCGCGATGGACACCCCCGAGACCTGGCCGGCGCACCGTAAGGGGAACCTGGTCCGCCCGTACACCCTGACGTCCGGACGGACCGACACCAACGTCGACCTTCCCCTCGAAGCGCCGATTCAGGCGCTGCAGGCCGGGCTGGCGCACCGGTGGCCGCCCAACGACGCGAGAGGCAGAATCATCCAACTGTGCGTCGAGCACCCGTCGGTCGCCGAAATCTCGGCCCGCCTGGACCTTCCGCTCGGCGTCGCGCGCGTCCTGGTCGGAGATCTGGTGCTGTCCGGCTACCTTCGGGTGCACAAGACGTTGTCCGAGCGCTCGAGCAGGGATGAGCGCTCCGAACTCATAGGAAGGACACTGCGTGGCTTACGCGCACTCTGAGGTGCAGCCCGACTCCGGCGCCCACGCGTCGACGAAGATCGTGATCGCCGGCGGGTTCGGGGCCGGCAAGACCACCTTCGTCGGGGCGGTGTCGGAGATCATGCCGCTGCGCACCGAGGCGATGCTCACCGACGCCTCGGCCGGTGTCGACGCGCTGGAGGCCACCCCGGACAAGCGGACCACCACCGTCGCGATGGATTTCGGGCGGATCACCCTGGCCGAAGACCTGGTGCTCTACCTGTTCGGCACGCCGGGGCAGCGCCGCTTCTGGTTCATGTGGGACGACCTGGTGCGCGGCGCGATCGGCGCGGTCGTGCTGGTCGACTGCCGGCGCCTGCAGGACAGCTTCGCCGCCGTCGACTTCTTCGAGCACCGCAACCTGCCGTTTCTGGTCGCGGTCAACGAGTTCGACGGCGCTCCCCGCTACCCGGTCGCCGAGGTGCGCGAGGCGCTGACCCTGCCGCCGCATATCCCGGTGATCACCGTCGACGCCAGGGATCGCCGGTCGGCGACCGACGCCCTGATCGCGGTCAGCGAATACGCCCTGGCCAGCCTGTCGGCCAATTGACCGCCCCGTGGGTCGACCGAGAATTCGAGGGCCACGACTTCACTGACGACGACCTCAGCCGGTTGCGGACCGAGCGGGTGGTGTTCACCGAGTGCAACTTCAGCGGTGCCAACCTGGCCGAGTCGCAGCACCGCGGCTCGGCGTTTCGCAACTGCACGTTCCGCCGGACGTCGTTGTGGCACAGCACCTTTTCCCAGTGTTCGATGCTCGGGTCGGTGTTCGTCGAGTGCCGGCTGCGGCCGATCACGTTCGACGAGGTGGACTTCACGCTGGCCGTGCTCGGCGGCATCGACCTGCGCGGCGTCGACCTGAGCGGCTGCCGGCTGCGCGAGGCCGGCCTGGTGGAGGCCGACCTGCGCAAGGCGGTGCTGCGCGGCGCGGACCTGCGGGGCGCGCGCACCGCCGGCGCCCGGTTGGACGACGCCGACCTGCGCGGCGCGGCCGTGGATCCCGCCTTGTGGACGACGGCCGCGCTGGCCGGCGCCCGCGTCGACGTGGATCAGGCCGTGGCCTTCGCGCTCGCCCACGGGCTGCGGCTGGACGCGGGGCTCGACGGCTGAGCTATCAGCGTCTGATCGCTCAGCGGGTGAGCCGGATGCGCCACCGCACCAGCGCGGCGTAGCCGACCGTGAGCACCGCGAGCATGGCCATGTCGAACAGCCAGGCCGCCGGCGTGTGCTGGAAGTGGCTGTCCCGCGGGCTCTGCGGGCCGGGCGACACCGTCCACAGGTCGACCGTCGACCCCTGCGCCGCGTACCCCCACCGCGAGGGCACCAGCCAGGACAGCTGATCGAGGAAGATCCGGTGGGTGACCGGCACCATGCCGCCGGAGAGCACCATCTGCATCATCAGCGACACCACCAGCAGCGGCATGATCTGCTCATGGGACCGCGCCAGCGCCGAGAGCAGCAGGCCCAGCATGGCCGACGCCACGCACGTCGCCGCGACCCCGGCGAACAGCTCGAGCGTGGCCGCGAAACTGGAATGCCCCAGCAGCACCGCCGGCCGCGTCGGCGGGCCCTTGCCCAGCACCACGATCGCCGTGGCGATGGCCGCCTGGATGACCGCGAACGTGCAGAACACCGCGACCTTGGCCAGCAGGTACGCCGTGCTGGACAGGCCGACCGCCTGTTCGCGCCGGAAGATCGGCCGCTCGCCGATCAGGTCGCGGATGGTCAGCGCGGTGCCCATGAACGCCGCCGCCATGGTGAGCAGGGTCAGGATCATCCCCGCCTCGCCGGCCGACTCGCTGACCGGATCGGCGTAGCCGAACCCGACGCTGCCGGGGACCGTCAACGACAGCGCGCCCATCACGAACGGCAGCACCGCCAGGAAGGCGAAGTAGGCCCGGTCGGCGACCACCAGCCGGACCTGGCGGCGGGCGATCGTGGAGAACTGGTGGGGCTTGCTGGTGTGCGCCGGGGTGCCCAGTTCGGCCGGCGCCTCG
>NZ_LZLU01000174.1:0-6905 GCF_001673415.1 Mycobacterium sp. 1165196.3
CTCGGCCAGCGGGCCGGGGATGGCGGGCGCGGCCACCGGCACCCCGGCGGCGGCCAAGGCGCGCTGCGGCGCGCACACCTGGTCGACGGTGTGCCCTGGTCACAGATGGCGGTCATCGTGCGGTCGGTGCCGCGGGCGGGTGCGCGCCTGCCGCGCGCCTTGGCCGCCGCCGGGGTGCCGGTGGCCGCGCCCGCCATCCCCGGCCCGTTGGCCGAGGAACCGGCCGCGCGGGCCCTGCTCACCGTGCTGCTGGCCACCGCCGACGGGCTGGACGGGCAGCAGGCGCTGGCGCTGCTGACCGGCCCCATCGGTCGGGTCGATCCGGTGTCGCTGCGCCAGCTGCGCCGAACGATGCAGCGCGCCAACCCCGATCGCCCCGCGGGCGACTTCGCCGAGCTGGTGGTCGAGGCGCTGTCCGCCGGCGCCGTGCCGCCGGGGCCGCAGTTCGGCCCGCTGCGCAAGGTCCGCGGGGTGCTCGACGCGGCCGCGCGCTCGCACCGCGCCGGTGAAGACCCGCGCCACACCTTGTGGGCCGCCTGGCACCGGTCCGGGCTGCAGCGCCGCTGGCTGTCGGTCAGCGAGCGCGGCGGGCCTGCCGCGGCCCAGGCCACCCGGGACCTCGAGTCGGTGACCGCGCTGTTCGACGTCACCGACGACTACGTGTCGCGCACCTCGGGCGCATCGCTGCGCGGTCTGGTCGAGCACATCGCCGCGCTGGCGTTGCCGGGCGCCGTTCCCGAGCCGTTCGCCGCGGCCGAACAGGTCCAGGTGCTCAGCGCGCACGCCGCGCTGGGGCACGAATGGGATTTCGTGGTGATCGCCGGTCTGCAGGAAGGGTTGTGGCCCAATACCGTTCCGCGTGGCGGTGTGCTGAATACCCAGCGGTTGCTGGACGTGCTGGACGGGGTCGGCGCGGACGCGTCGGTGCGGGCACCGCTGCTGGCCGAGGAGCGCAGGCTGCTGGTCGCGGCGATGGGCCGGGCCCGCCGGCGGTTGCTGGTGACGGCCGTCGACAGCGACACCGGCGGGGCCGGCCACGAGGCCGCGCTGCCGTCGACCTTCTTCGCCGAAATCGCGCGGTGGGCCGACGGAGAACCGGATAACGCTGAGCTACAACCGGTCTCGGCTCCGCGGGTGTTGTCCGCGGCGGCGCTGGTCGGGCGGCTGCGCGGCGTGGTGTGCGCCCCCGACGGGGCGGTCGACGAGGCCGTCCGGGACTGCGCGGCAACACAATTGGCCCGGCTGGCCCGAGCCGGCGTGCCCGGCGCCGACCCGGCCGGATGGCACGGCCTGACCCCGGTCAGCACCAGCGAACCGTTGCGGGGCAGCGGCGATGTGGTGACGTTGACGCCCTCAACCATGCAGACCCTCAACGACTGCCCGCTGCGCTGGCTCGCCGAGCGGCACGGCGGATCCAACCCGCGCGATGTGCGCTCGGCGATCGGATCGGTGGTGCACGCCCTGATCGCCCAACCGCACAAGAGCGAATCGGAATTGCTGGCCGAGCTGGACCGCGCCTGGGGACACCTACCCTTTGGGGCGCAATGGCATTCGGCCAACGAGCTGGCTCGCCACCGGGCCATGCTGGAGGCGTTCATCGAGTGGCGGGCGCAGACCCGGGGCGCACTGACCGAGGTCGGCGTCGAGCTCGAGATCGACGGAACCGTGGCCACCGAGGGCGGCGGCGAGGTCCGGCTGCGCGGGCGGGTCGACCGGCTGGAACGCGATGCCGCCGGCCGGCTGGTCATCGTCGACATCAAAACCGGCAAGACGCCGGTCAGCAAGGACGACGCGCAACAGCACGCCCAGCTGGCCATGTATCAGCTGGCGGTGGCCGACGGATTGGTCGGCAATGGCACCGAGAACGTCGAACCCGGCGGTGCCCGGCTGGTCTACCTCGGCAAGACCGGGGCATCGGGAGTGGCCGAACGCGAACAGGATCCGCTGACCGCGGCCGGCGGTGACGAATGGCGCGAGGTCATCGCCCGGGCGGCCGACGCGACGTCCGGCCCGCAATTCATCGCGCGGCGCAACGACGGCTGCAGCCATTGCCCCATCCGGGCGAACTGCCCGGCCCACGCCGACGGATCACAGCGATGACGCCACCGCGCTATTCCCCGGCCGAATTGGCCAAGGCGCTCGGGCTTTTCCCGCCGACCGACGAGCAGGCCGCCGTCATCGCCGCGCCGCCGGGGCCGCTGGTGGTCATCGCCGGGGCGGGCGCCGGCAAGACCGAAACCATGGCCGCGCGGGTGGTGTGGCTGATCGCCAACGGCTACGCCGATCCCGGTCAGGTGCTGGGATTGACATTCACCCGCAAGGCCGCCGGTCAGCTGCTGCGCCGGGTCCGGTCCCGACTGGCCCGGCTGGCCGGCGTCGGGCTGGGGCCGCCGGGCGCCGCCGACGCATCCGTCGACACCGAGGGCGCGCCGACGGTCAGCACCTACCACGCCTTCGCGGGCTCGCTGCTGCGCGACTACGGGCTGCTGCTGCCCGTCGAGCCCGACACCCGGCTGCTCAGCGAAACCGAGTTGTGGCAACTGGCTTTCGACGTGGTGAACGCCTATCCCGGGCAGCTGCGCACCGACAAGACCCCGGCGGCGGTCACCTCGATGGTGCTGCGGCTGTGGGGGCAGCTGGCCGAGCACCTGGTGGACACCGGCCAGCTGCGCGACACCCACCTGGAGCTGGAGCGGCTGATCCACTCCCTGCCCGCCGGCCCCTACCAACGCGACCGCGGCCCCAGCCAATGGCTGCTGCGGCTGCTGGCCACCCAGACCGAGCGCGCCGAACTGGTGCCCCTGCTCGACGCCCTCGACGAACGCATGCGCGCCGCGAAGGTGATGGATTTCGGGTTGCAGATGGCGTCGGCGGCCAGGCTGGCGGCGACCTTCCCGCAAGTGGGCGAGGACCTGCGCAGCCGCTACCGGGTGGTACTGCTCGACGAATACCAGGACACCGGCCACGCCCAACGCATCGCGCTCTCAACGCTGTTCGGGGGTGGGGTCGACGACGGCCTGGCGCTCACGGCCGTCGGTGACCCCATCCAGTCGATCTACGGATGGCGCGGCGCGTCGGCGACCAACCTGCCCCGGTTCACCACCGACTTCCCCCGATCCGACGGCACCCCCGCGCCCATGTGCGAGTTGCGGACCAGCTGGCGCAATCCGCCGCGGGCCCTGCGGCTGGCCAACGCGGTGTCGGCGGAGGCGCGGCGGCGCTCGGTGGCCGTGCACGCGCTGCGCCCGCGCCCGGATGCCCCACCCGGCACGGTCCGTTGTGCGTTGCTGCCCGACGTGACGGCCGAGCGGGAGTGGATCGCCGAGCACCTCGACGCGCACTACCGGCGGGTCCGCGACGAGGGCGTCAGCCCGCCGACGGCCGCGGTGCTGGTGCGCCGCAACGCCGATGCCGCGCCCATCGCGGACGCGCTGCGCGCCCGCGGGATCCGGGTCGAGGTCGTCGGACTGGCGGGTCTGCTGGCCATCCCGGAGGTCGCCGAGGTGGTCGCCATGCTGCGGCTGGTCGCCGATCCGACGGCCGGCGCGGCGGCGATGCGGGTGCTCACGGGTTCGCGCTGGCGCCTGGGTGCGCGTGACCTCGCGGGTTTGTGGCAGCGCGCGCGTGTACTGGGCGGGGGTGTGCCGACCGGCGATCCCTGTTCGCCCGAGTCGATCGCGAGCGCGGCCGGCCCCGACGCGGACACCGTGTGCCTGGCCGACGCGATCGCCGATCCCGGTGCGGCCGAGGCATATTCGGCCGCGGGGTATCAACGCATCACGGCGCTTGCCGCCGAACTGAGCGCCCTGCGCGCTCACCTCGGCCATCCGCTCGGGGACCTCGTCGCCGAGGTGCGCCGGGTGCTGGGCATCGACTGCGAGGTCCGGGCCGCGGCCGGGGTCGGGGCCGGCTGGGCCGGCAGCGAGCATCTGGACGCGTTCGCCGACGTCGTCGCCGCGTACGCCGAACGCACCGACGCCGTAACCGGGCCCGCGGACGGATCGGCGGCCACGTCGGTGACCGGCCTGCTGGCCTACTTGGACGTGGCCGAGTCGGTCGAAAACGGCTTGGCGCCGGCACCATTGGCGGTCGCCCGCGACCGCGTCCAAATCCTCACCGTGCACTCGGCGAAGGGGCTGGAATGGCAAGTGGTGGCGGTGGCCCACCTGTCCGGTGGCACCTTCCCGTCCACGGCGTCGAAGAGCACCTGGCTCACCGATGCCGGCGAATTACCCCCGCTGTTGCGCGGCGACCGCGCCGCCGCGGGCGCCCTGGGCATCCCGGTGATGGACACCTCGGACGTCACCAACCGAAAGCAGCTGTCGGACAAGATCTCCGAGCACCGCCGCCAGCTCGAGCAGCGGCGCATCGACGAGGAGCGGCGGCTGCTCTACGTCGCCATCACCCGCGCAGAGGACACCCTGCTGGTGTCCGGGCACCACTGGGCGGCCACCGGCATCAAGCCGCGCGGCCCGTCGGACTTTTTGTGCGAGATCAAGGCCGTCATCGACGACTCGGCCGCGGCCGGCGACCCGTGCGGAACGGTGGAGCACTGGGCGCCGCCACCCGCCGACGGTGAGCAAAACCCACTGCGCGACAACGTCATCGAGGCTGTGTGGCCACCCGACCCGCTAGCCGAGCGACGCAACGACGTCGAGCGCGGGGCGGCGCTGGTGGCTCAGGCGCTGCGCGCCGGTGCGACCGAAACCGGGCTCGACGTGGACGGCTGGGCCGCCGATGTCGATGCCCTGCTGGCCGAGCGTGCCCGGTTGGTGCAGCCGCCGCCGCTCGCCCTGCCCGGCCAATTGTCGGTCAGTTCCCTGGTCGGCCTGGCGCGCGACCCGGCGGGCACGGCGCAGCGCCTGAGGCATCGGCTGCCGTCGCGTCCAGAACCGCATGCGTTGCTGGGCAATGCCTTTCACGCATGGGTGCAGAAGTTCTACGGCGCCGAGTGCCTGTTCGATCTGGGTGACCTGCCCGGCGCGGCGGATTCCGGCGTCGGCGACAGCGCGGAACTGGCCGCCTTACAGCGGGCGTTCACCGAATCGCCTTGGGCCGCAAGGACTCCCGTCGCCGTGGAGGTGCCGTTCGAAATGCCGATCGGTGACACGCTGGTGCGGGGGCGCATCGACGCGGTCTTCGCCGACCCCGATGGCGGGGCCACCGTGGTCGACTGGAAAACCGGTGAACCGCCGCACGGGCCGGAGGCGATGCGGCAGGCCGCCGTCCAGCTCGCGGTGTATCGCTCGGCCTGGGCGGCGCTGGCCGGCGTCCCCGAATCGTCCGTGCGCACCGCCTTCTATTACGTGCGCGCCGGCGCCACGGTGGTTCCCGACGAGCTGCCGAGCGACGCCGAGGTCGCCGACCTACTGTCGGATCCCGGCGGCGCCCGCCGCGTCGGCGTGTGACCTGCGCCGCCCGAGTATTGGGGACGCTGTGGCCGTGGTTACATAAGACCCGTGCGTGTCTCGTGCGCAGAAGTGCAGCCGGTGACGGGCCGCCGTGGGCAACGGTAGGTCCCGAAAGCTGAGCGGTCTGGACGAAACCCTGACCACTCAGCGCGGTCACCAGCTGATCGGCGTGGTGCGCATCCCCGAGGACCATGCGAGCCCGATCCGCGTCATCACCCGTCGCCTGGCCATCGCGCTGGTGGTGCTGCTGGCCGCGGCGGTCATCGTCTACCTGGACCGCACCGGTTACCGCGACGTGCGCAACCAACCGCTGACGTTTCTGGACTGCGTGTACTTCTCCGCGGTCTCCCTGTCGACGACCGGTTACGGCGACATCACGCCGTACACCGAAACCGCGCGCCTGGTGCACACCCTGATCTTCACCGCGTTGCGGATCGCGTTCCTTGCCGTGCTGGTCGGCACCACGCTCGAAGTGCTCTCCGAGCGGTCTCGCCAAGGGTGGAAGATTCAGCGTTGGAGGAGCAGAGTGCGCAACCACACCATCGTGATCGGCTACGGCACCAAGGGAAAGACCGCGGTCGCCGCCATCCTCGGTGACGAGACCGCCCAGGCCGAGGTCGTCGTCGTCGACACCGATCGGGGCACGCTCGAGCACGCCGAGAGCGCGGGCCTGGTCACCCTGCACGGCGACGCCACCAAAGCCGATGTGCTGCGGCTGGCCGGCGCCCAGCACGCGGCATCCATCGTGGTCGCCACCAGCCGCGACGACACCGCGGTGCTGGTGACGCTGACGGCGCGCGAACTGGCACCCAACGCCAAGATCGTCGCCTCGATCCGGGAGACCGAGAATCAGCACCTGCTGCAGCAGTCCGGCGCCGACTCGGTGGTGGTCTCCTCGGCCACCGCCGGCCGGCTCCTGGGGCTGGCCACCACCACGCCCAGCGTCGTGGACATGATCGAGGACCTGCTGACCCCCGACGCCGGGCTGGCCATCGCCGAGCGAGAAGTGGAGCAGACCGAAGTCGGCGGATCGCCGCGGCACCTGCGCGACATCGTGCTCGGAGTGGTGCGCGACGGCCACCTGCTGCGCATCGGCGCACCCGAGGTGGATGCGATCGAGGCCAACGACCGACTGCTCTACATCCGAAACGCCGACCACTGATGGCGATCGCGGACTTTCAGCTGCGCAGCGTCCCGTTGCTGTCGCGCGTCGGCGCCGACCGCGCCGATCAGCTGCGCACCGATGTCGAGGCCGCCACCGCTGGCTGGGCGGAGGCGGCGCTGCTGCGGGTGGATTCGCGCAACCAGGTGCTGGCCGCCAACGGCCGGGTGGTGCTCGGCGCGGCCGCCGAAATCGGCGACAAGCCGCCGTCGGAGGCGGTGTTCCTGGGGCGCCTGGAGGACGGCCGGCACGTGTGGGGCATCCGCGGCGCGCTGCAGGCCCCCGACGATCCCGGCGCGCACGCCGAGGTGGTGAACCTGCGCAGCCTGGGC
>NZ_LZLU01000175.1:0-10562 GCF_001673415.1 Mycobacterium sp. 1165196.3
GCTCGCCACCGCCGAGCCCGGCGCCGAGCCGAATGCCGCGCCGGCCAACTGCCCGTACAAGGTGACCACGCCGCCCGCGGTGGATTCCTCCGAGGCCCCGACCGCCGGCGACCCGCCGATCCCGCTGGCGGTGCCCGCCAAGCCCGTCGGCGGTGACGCGCTGGGCAGCTGCGGCATCGTCACCGCGCCGAACACGCCGCCGCTGCCGAACGACGTCTCCGCGGACGCGTGGCTGGTCGCGGACCTGGACAGCGGCGCGGTGATCGCGGCCAAGGACCCACACGGGCGGCGTGGTCACCTTGTACGGGCAGTTGGCCGGCGCGGCATTCGGCTCGGCGCCGGGCTCGGCGGTGGCGAGCGGCACCCCGAGCGTGACCGGGGCGGCGGTCAGGAAAAGCGCCGCTGCCAGGCATGATGCGGAACGTAACAGGGTCATCGTCTGAGCACAGTAAGCGATCGACCGCCCGAATCCGGGGAGCCGCGCTGTGACTGGTGAGACGGAAGTTACTGAGCCTGGTCGGTCGGGCCGGGTTACGCTGGGCACGCGGTCAGTTCGGAACCCATCGACCGCCCCGAATCCCCGAGGGATGTGCCATTTCAAACGATCGGTTCTGGTCTCGAACGTGGTCTCAGTTGCGGCGCGACGGCGACGGCCCACGATCGTTGGAACAGCTGCTCAAGCGGGTGGAGAAGGGCAGCCAGGTCCGCGGCTCCGACGACGACCGGGTGCTGGAAGAGCTGAAACTGCATCGCGACGCCACCCCCGAGGGCGACCTGCGGTCCGCACTGGCCTGGCTGTGCAACGCTCAGTCGCGGATCACCAGCAGCCCCACCACGGCGCATTCCCGCGAGGTGTTGCTGGCCGCTTACGAGGTCAAGCGGATCCTGGCTACAGCCGGCGGCACTCGTCGCTGAGCACGCCGCGCAGCGCCGCCTCGATGAGGTCGAATTCGGCCTGCCCACTGATCAGCGGCGGCGCCAGCTGAATGACCGAATCGCCGCGGTCGTCGGTGCGGCAATACAGCCCCGCCTCGAACAGCGCCGCGGAGACCCGGGCGAGCAGCGGGCGGCGCTCGTCGTCGCTGAAGGTCTGCCTGGTGCCCTGGTCCTTGACCAGTTCCACGCCGTAGAAGAAACCCTCGCCGCGCACGTCGCCGACGATGGGCAGGTCGTACAGCTTCTCCAGCGTGGCGCGGAACACGGGCGCGTGGGTTCTGACGTGATCATTGAGGCCCTCGCGCTCGAAGATGTCCAGGTTGGCCAGCCCGACGGCCGCCGAAACCGGGTGCCCGCCAAAGGTATAGCCGTGCGGGAACATGGTGGCGCCGTCGTTGAACGGCTCGAACAGCCGCTCGCTGGCGATCATGGCCCCGATCGGTGAGTAGCCCGACGTCATTCCCTTGGCGCAGGTGATCATGTCGGGCACGTAGCCGAAGTCGCCGATGTCCGACGAGCAGGCGAACATCGACCCGATCCGGCCGAACGCGCAGATCACCTCGTCGGAGACCAGCAGTACGTCGTATTCGTCGCAGATCTGGCGCACCCGCTCGAAATAGCCTGGGGGAGGCGGGATGCTGCCGCCGGCGTTCTGCACCGGCTCCAGGAACACCGCGGCCACGGTGTCGGGGCCCTCGAACTCGATGGCCTCGGCGATCCGGTCGGCGGCCCACCGCCCGAACGCCTTCGGGTCGGTGCGCAGCGTCTCCGGCGCCCGGTAGAGGTTGGTGTTGGGCACCCGGAAGCCACCGGGCGTCACCGGCTCGAACGGGGCCTTGTATTTCGGCAGCCCGGTGATGGCCAGCGCGCCCTGGGTGGTGCCGTGGTAGGCGACTGAGCGCGAAATCACCTTGTGCTTACCGGGTTTGCCGGTGAGCTTGAAGTACTGCTTGGCCAGTTTCCACGCGGTCTCGACGGCCTCGGTGCCACCGGTCGTAAAGAAGACCCGGTTCAAATCGCCCGGGGTGTGGCCGGCGAGGCGTTCGGCCAGCTCGATCGCCGGTGCAGTGGCGTAGCCCCACAGTGGGAAGAACGCCAGCGTGCTCGCCTGGCGGGCGGCGACCTCGGCGAGCTCGGCGCGGCCGTGGCCGACCTGGACGGTGAACAGGCCGGACAGGCCGTCGAGGTAGCTCTTGCCGCGGTCGTCGTAGATGGTGACACCCTCGCCGCGCGTGATGATCGGCGGCGTGATGTCCGGGCCGTGCCGGGCGAAGTGCAGCCAGAGGTTGTCAGTCATGTTGTTGGTGAGCGTAACCTCGCGACATGACCGCAGCGCAGCAGGTCAGCGAGTTCGAGTCGCTACGGCCCCATCTCATGGCGGTGGCCTACCGGCTCACCGGCACGGTGGCCGACGCCGAGGACATCGTCCAGGACGCCTGGCTGCGCTGGCACCGGCAGGAGCCCGACAAGGCAGAGATCGCCGACCTGCGGGCCTGGCTGACCACGGTGGTGAGCAGGCTCGGCCTGGACAGGCTGCGCTCGGCCGCGCACCGCCGCGAGAGCTACACCGGCAACTGGCTGCCCGAGCCGGTGGTCACCGGGTTCGGCTCCACCGCTTCGGAAGCCGATCCGCTGTCCGCGGTGGTGGCCGGCGAGGACGCGCGGTTCGCCGCGATGGTCGTGCTGGAGCGGTTGTCACCGGATCAGCGGGTCGCCTTCGTGCTGCACGACGGGTTCGCCGTGCCGTTCGCGGAGGTGGCCGAGGTGCTGGGCACCAACGAGGCCGCCGCGCGGCAGCTGGCGTCGCGGGCCCGCAAGGCCGTCTCGGCCGAGCCCGCACCCAAGCCCGATCCGGCGCACGCCGAGGTGGTCGGCAAATTGCTGGCCGCCATGGCCGCAGGGGACCTGAAAGCCGTGGTGGCGCTGCTGCACCCCGACGTGGTCCTGACGGGCGATGCGAATGGCAAGGCGCCCACCGCAATCAACGTCATCCACGGCGCCGACAAGGTGGCCCGGTTCTTCTTCGGCCTGGCCCAGCGCTACGGCCCGGCGATGTTCACCTCGTATCAGCTGGGGCTGGTCAACGGCGAGCTCGGGGGTTACACGCCCGGCTGCCCCGCCAGCGACGGCTACCGCGAGCTGATGCCGCGGATCATGGCCGCGACCGTGCGCGACGGAAAGGTCTGCGCCCTATGGGATATCGCCAATCCCGACAAATTCACCGGCTCCCCGCTGCGGGCTCGTTGAGCTGGTTGGCCCACGGAACCCGGCACGCGTCACCGGAATTGAAGCCCTGCTCGGTGATGCCGAGTGCGGAATTCACCCGGGCCCGCATGTTCTCCAACCCGATCTGATAGGTCAGCTCGAACACACCGGCGTCGCCGAACCGGGCCCGCAGATCGTCGACCTGCTCGTCGGTGACGGTGTGCGGATCGGTGGTCATCGCGGCGGCATAGGCGATGGCCGCGCGCTCGTCGTCGGTGAATGCCGTTGAGGTGGCGTAGTTGTCGATGTCCTTGAGGCGCTGGATGTCCAGGCCGTCCAGGCGCTGCAGCATCGATCCGAAGTCGACGCACCACGAGCAGCCGACCTGGCGCGCGGTCCACAACACGGCCAGCTCGCGGACGCTGGTGGGCAGCGTTTTCGACGCCCGGTCGACCATCGTCTCGTGCAGGGCGCTGGCGATCATCAGCTTGCGATGATGTGCGGCCACGGCGAACGGCTCGGGAACCTGGCCGTAGCGCCGCTTGGCGATCCGGTACATGGCCCGGGTCAGCAACCCGGTGCGCTTGGGGGGCAGGGGCTCGATGCGGGTTTTCTGTGTCATACCGATCAGACGAGGCGGCCACGCGTTGTGTGACAGGTCCGGCGAGGCGCCGGTGGTGAGCAGGTGTTTCCCACGGTGAGGTCCGGGTACCCGGACCTCACCCTCGTCGCGCCAACCGGCGCGGCGGGGTAGCGAGAGGGTGAGGAGATTGAAGATGACCTCTCAAAACGATCAACAGTCCGACGATTCGAGGCTGGAACATTTCGACGATCCCGAGCTGGGCAGCGGTGCGCGCGACACCGGCACGGACACTCCCGAGCCCGGCGGGGCAGATCGTCCGGTGGGCACCGTGGACGAAGACGCGAATCCGCCGATGAGCGATCCGACCGCGTCCGATGTCTACAGCGGCACCGGCGAATTGCCCCCGCAGGACACCGGAAGCGCGATCCCGCCCTACGAGGGACGCCAACAGAGTGCCGCGGGTGACTCGGGAGGCGCGGGCGGCGCCACGAGACCGGAGACGAATCCCGATTACACGTCGGCCAGCCCGTCGGATACCCCGGGCGGGGCGACTCAGTCCCCGGCGGACGAGCAACCCGCTTCACAAATGCCGGAAACCGACCTCGGCGACGACCGCGTCGGGCCGGCGCACGTCGCGGGTACTCGTACCGGGGAGTCGAAGCCCTGATCTGACGACGTGCCGCCGCGAAACGCCTAGCGCGAGAACATGATCGCGCGCTTGACCTCTTGGATCGCCTTGGTGATCTGAATGCCGCGCGGGCAGGCCTCGGTGCAGTTGAACGTGGTGCGGCAGCGCCACACGCCGTCGACCTCGTTGAGGATGTCCAGGCGCTCGGCGGCGGCCTCGTCGCGGCTGTCGAAGATGAACCGGTGCGCGTTGACGATCGCCGCCGGGCCGTAGTAGCTGCCCTCGTGCCAGAAGATCGGGCAGCTGGTGGTGCACGCCGCGCACAGGATGCACTTGGTGGTGTCGTCGTAGCGGGCGCGGTCGGTCGGACTCTGGATGCGTTCGCGGGTCGGGGGGTTGCCGGTCGTGATCAGGTACGGCTTCACCGCGCGGTAGGCGTCGAAGAACGGCTCCATGTCGACCACCAGGTCCTTCTCCACCGGCAGCCCACGGATCGGCTCGACAGTGATGGTGAGCTGCTTGCCCGGCTTCTTGGGCAGCAGGTCGCGCATCAGCACCTTGCACGCCAGCCGGTTGACGCCGTTGATCCGCATCGCGTCCGAGCCGCACACGCCGTGCGCGCAGGAACGCCGGAAGGTCAGCGTGCCGTCCAGGTAGCTCTTGATGTAGATCAGCAGGTTGAGCATCCGGTCGCTGGGCAGGCACGGCACCCGAAAGCTCTGCCAGCCACCGGTTTCCGCGTAGGCGTCGGGCTGGTCGGGGTTGAACCGGGCGATCTTGACGGTCACCATCACCGCCCCGTCCGGAATCGCCGGCAGCGGCGGTTCCAGGCTGGTCTCGACCTCGGCTGCCTCTTCGGTTCCGACGCTCTCGGCCATCAGTACTTCCGTTCCTTCGGTTCGTAGCGCGTCTGCACCACCGGCTTGAAGTCCAGCGCGATGTCGCTCAGCAGATCGCTGCCCTGCTTGTAGGCCATGGTGTGGCGCATGAAGTTGACGTCGTCGCGGTTGGGGTAGTCCTCGCGGGCGTGGCCGCCGCGCGACTCCTTGCGATTCAGCGCACCGACCACGGTGACCTCGGCCAGCTCCAGCAAGAAGCCCAGTTCGATGGCCTCCAGCAGGTCGCTGTTGAACCGTTTCCCCTTGTCGTGCACGCTGATTCGGGCGTAGCGCTCCTTCAGCGCGTGGATGTCGGTGAGCGCCTGCTTGAGCGTCTCCTCGGTGCGGAACACCGCGGCGTTGTTGTCCATCGACTGCTGCAACGCGTTGCGGATGTCGGCGACGCGCTCATTGCCGTGCTCGGAGAGGATGTCGCCGACCCAGCCCACTACCATCGCCGCCGGTTCCGGCGGCATGTCCACGAAGTCGTGGCCCCGCGCGTACGACGCCGCGGCGATGCCGGCCCGGCGGCCGAACACGTTGATGTCCAGCAGCGAATTGGTGCCCAGCCGGTTGGCCCCGTGCACCGACACGCACGCGCACTCGCCGGCCGCGTACAGGCCCGGCACCGTAGATGTGTTGTCCCGCAACACCTGTCCGGTCACGGTGGTGGGGATGCCGCCCATCACGTAGTGACAAGTCGGGTAGACGGGAACCAACTCGTGCACCGGGTCCACGCCCAGGTAGGTGCGGGCGAACTCGGTGATGTCGGGCAGCTTGGCCTCCAGCACGTCCTCACCGAGGTGGCGGACGTCGATGTAGACGTAATCCTTGTGTGGGCCAGCGCCGCGACCCTCCAGAACCTCCAAAACCATGGAGCGGGCCACGATGTCGCGCGGCGCCAGGTCAACGATCGTCGGGGCGTAGCGCTCCATGAAGCGCTCACCCTCGCCGTTGAGCAACCGGCCGCCCTCACCGCGCACCGCCTCGGAGATCAGGATGCCCAGGCCGGCCAGGCCCGTCGGATGGAACTGGTGAAACTCCATGTCCTCCAACGGAAGACCCTTGCGGAAGACGATGCCGATGCCGTCGCCGGTCAGCGTGTGCGCGTTGGAGGTGGTCTTGTACATCCGGCCCGAACCGCCGGTGGCCAGCACGACCGCCTTCGCGTGGAAGACGTGGATGTCGCCGGTGGCCAGCTCGTAAGCCACCACGCCGGTGGCCACCGGACCGCTCGGGGTCTGGGTGAGCACCAGGTCCAGCGCATAGAACTCGTTGAAGAACTGGACGTCGTGGCGCACGCAGTTCTGATACAGCGTCTGCAGGATCATGTGGCCGGTGCGGTCGGCGGCGTAGCAGGCCCGGCGCACCGGGGCCTTGCCGTGGTCGCGGGTGTGCCCGCCGAAGCGGCGCTGGTCGATGCGGCCCTCCGGGGTGCGGTTGAATGGCATCCCCATCTTCTCCAGGTCGAGCACCGCGTCGATGGCTTCCTTGCACATGATCTCCACCGCGTCCTGGTCGGCGAGGTAGTCGCCGCCCTTGACGGTGTCGAAGGTGTGCCATTCCCAGTTGTCCTCTTCGACGTTGGCCAGCGCCGCGCACATGCCGCCCTGCGCCGCCCCGGTGTGGCTGCGGGTGGGGTAGAGCTTGGTCAGCACCGCGGTGCGCACCCGCGGGCCCGCCTCCACCGCGGCCCGCATGCCGGCACCACCCGCGCCGACGATCACCACGTCGTACCGGTGTTGCTGGATCATCGATCAGCCTCCGATATTCGGGTCGAATGTCAGCAGCACGTAGGTGCCCAGCACCAACGTGAACCCCATCGACAACAACAGCAGGCTGTTGAGCCAGAAGCGGGTGCTGTCCTTGCGGCTGTAGTCGTCGATGATGGTGCGCAGGCCGTTGCCGCCGTGCAGCTGCGCCAGCCACAGCAGCGCCAGGTCCCAGAACTGCCAGAACGGCGACGCCCAGCGCTGCGCCACATAGTTGAAGTCGATGCGGTAAACGCCGTTATCCCACATCAACATGATGAACAGGTGCCCGATCGCCAGCACGAACAGCGCGATCCCGGAGAACCGCATGAACAGCCACGCGAACTTCTCGAAGTTGGGGATGCCGGCCCGCCGCCGCGGGGAGCGTGGGTTGTCCAGGCTGGCGGGGCGGTCGTACAGGCGCTGTTTGACCGGGGCGAGCTCGCCGCGACCGAGCTGCAAATCCGGGCCGCTCATCGGAAGTGCTCCATCATGTGGATGACCGTCACCACGCCGGCCGGAACCATCAGCAGCAGGAACACGACGCCGACGATCCAGAACATCAACCTTTGATGGCGCGGGCCCTCGGACCAGAAGTCGATCAGGGTCACCCGGATCCCGTTCAGGCCATGAAAGAGCACCGCCGCGACCAGGCCGTATTCCATCAGCCCGACGACCGGCATCTGGTAATCGTGGATCACCGCGTTGTAGGTCTGCGGGCTGACCCGCAGCATCGCGGCGTCCAGGACGTGGACGAACAGGAAAAAGAAGATCGTCGCGCCGCTGATCCGGTGCAGCACCCACGACCACATGCCTGGGTCGCCCCGGTACAGCGTGCGTGGTGGCCTGCGTTTGCGCGAGGGAGCCGGAGCCGCCGGATCCGCGGTTGTCGGTTGCGTAGTCACCCCAGTGTCACCCCAGTCCTGCGCCTTCTTCCGGCCTCAACGTCGGTCACGCCGGGCACTTGAGCTTAGCTCGGACACGCTGTGACTTGGGACAATGTCCGTCAAGCGAAACGCCGTTTTGCGGATAGGGTGACTGTCGGAATCGGCCATCGGTGAGCGGGGATTCATGACGCCTGAGATCGACTGGAAGATGTTGCGGGACAAGGCAATAGATGCCGCCGAGGATGCCTACGCACCGTACTCGCGATTCCGGGTCGGGGCGGCCGCGCTGGTCGATGACGGCCGGGTGGTGACCGGCTGCAATGTGGAGAACATCTCATATGGCCTCGGTCTCTGTGCCGAGTGTGCGGTGGTGTGCGCCCTGCATTCGGGCGGCGGTGGGCGCCTGGTGGCGCTGGCGTGCGTGGACGGGCGGGGATCGGTGCTGATGCCGTGCGGGCGGTGCCGCCAGGTGCTGGCCGAACACGGCGGCCCGGAGCTGCTGATCGACCATCCGCGCGGGCCGCGCCGGCTCGGCGACCTGCTGCCGGACGCTTTCGGGCCCGACGACCTGGCCCGCGGGCGTGGCTGATGCACGCGGTCGCTTGCTGAGTGTTGCCGGTCGGCTTACCGTCATCCGTGTGCAACGGGGGAGCGCGCCGCCGACGGGATCGCTGCCCAGGCTTTTTGTTGCGGTGCTGATCGCGGCGGGTATGGGAGCCGCGGGATGCGCGTCGCAGTCACCCGCCGCAAAGCCGCCGTCGGGGACCTCGTCGCCGGCGCCGGCGTCGTCGTCCTGGGTGGAGGACTCCGTCTCCTTCCCGGTCGCGGACATGACCGTGTACGGCACGTTCCGTCATCCGGCGGGGCATGGGCGGGCGGTGCCGGCGGCGCTGCTGATCGCCGGCAGTGGGCCGACGGATCGCAACGGTGACTCGGCCGCCATGCCGGGTCAGGTCGACACGCTGCGGAATCTGGCGCGGGCGCTGTCCGACGACGGCGTCGCCAGCTTGCGCTACGACAAGCTGGGCACCGGTCAGACCGGGCTCGGCCCCTACGCCACCGACCCGGCGAAGGTCGACATCGGCGTGTTCAAAGACGAGGCGGCCGCCGCGTTGAACTTCCTGGCCAACCAATCCGGCATCGACCGGACTCATCTGATGGCGCTCGGCCACAGCGAAGGCGCCCTCTACGCGATGATGCTGGCCACCGCCGCGCCCGGGACGGTTCCCGCGGTGCAGTCCTTGGGCCTGGTGGAACCGGCGAGCCGCCGCATCCTCGACCATGTGTCCGAGCAGGCCCACGCCCAGGCCGACGCCGCCGTCAGGTCTGGACGCGTCGCCGCGGCGCGGGCCGCCGAAAGCACCGCGGCGATCGACAACGCGATACAGCAGTTCCGCGCGACCGGCCAGGTCCCGCCCGACGAACCGCCCGGGCTGAAGTCGGTGATCAACGCCGCCAATGCGCACGCCCTGTTGCAGGAGGACGCGATCGACCCGCAGGCATTGGCGGCGAAGCTGCCGCGCAACATGCCGGTGCTGGTCACCTGCAGCGACGCCGATCTGCAGATCACCTGCCAGGACGTCGATTCCCTGGTGTCAGGCCTGACCAGCGCGGGCACCAAGACCGACTATGTCCACCTGACCGGGGTGAACCACGTCCTGAAAGAGGACGCCAGCGGAACGCCGGTCAATTACCCGAAGCCACTGCCATTCTCCACCCAGCTCGTCGGCGCGCTTGCGTCGTTCGTCAAAGAGAACGGGACGACACCCTGAGCCCCGGGGAGCCACTTGGCTGACCCCGCGTTCGACGCGCCCACGGTGATCCGGACCAAGCGCGACGGCGGCCGGTTGTCCGACGCCGCCATCGACTGGGTCATCGGCGCCTACACCGACGGCCGGGTGGCCGAAGAACAGATGGCGGCGCTGCTGATGGCGATCCTGCTGCGCGGCATGGACCGCGCCGAGACCGCCCGGTGGACGGCGGCGATGCTGGCGTCGGGGGACACGCTCGATTTCGGTGACCTGGGCCTGGCCACCGTCGACAAGCACTCCACCGGCGGGGTGGGGGACAAGATCACCCTGCCGCTGGTGCCCGTCGTCGCCGCCTGCGGAGCCGCGGTCCCGCAGGCGTCGGGCCGCGGGCTCGGCCACACCGGCGGCACCCTGGACAAGCTGGAATCCATCACCGGGTTCACCGCCCAGCTGTCCAACCGGCGGGTGCGCGAGCAGCTTCGCGTCCTCGGCGCGGCCATCTTCGCCGCCGGCGACCTGGCCCCGGCCGACGCCAAGCTGTACGCGCTGCGCGACATCACCGCCACGGTCGAGTCGCTGCCGCTGATCGCCAGCTCGGTGATGAGCAAGAAGCTGGCTGAGGGGGCCGGCGCGCTGGTGCTCGACGTGAAGGTCGGTTCCGGGGCGTTCACCGACTCCGAAGCGCAGTCGCGCGAGCTGGCGCACACCATGGTGGAGCTGGGGGCGGCGCACGGCGTGCCCACCCGCGCGCTGCTGACGGACATGAACCGGCCGCTGGGCGCCACGGTCGGCAACGCCCTCGAGGTGGCCGAGTCGCTCGAGGTGCTGGCTGGGGGCGGGCCGCCCGACGTCGTCGAGCTGACCCTGCGGCTGGCCTCCGAGATGCTGGAGCTGGCCGGGATCGCCGACCGCGACCCCGCCGACACCCTGCGCGACGGCACCG
>NZ_LZLU01000176.1:0-30461 GCF_001673415.1 Mycobacterium sp. 1165196.3
CGGCGCTGGAATGGGTGCGCGACAACATCGCCGCCTTCGGCGGTGATCCGCGGCGGGTCACGCTGTTCGGCGAGTCCGCCGGGGCCGGGATGGTCACCACGCTGCTGGCCAGCCCGGCGGCCGAGGGTCTGTTCGCCCGGGCGATCGCGCAAAGCTCGCCGGCCACTTCGGTGTACGACCGCGAACGAGCCGGCCGAGTGGCCCGGGCATTCCTCGACCGGCTGGGACTCGCCCCGGCGGAATCCCGCCGGCTGATCGACATCCCGATGGCGGCCATCCTGACTGCGACGCAACAGGTGTTCGACGAAGTGCCGGTGCGCAACCCGGGAACGCTGGCGTTCGTCCCGATCGTCGACGGCGAGGTGGTCAGCGACTATCCGGTCAAGCTCGCGCAGGAGGGCCGCTCACATCCGGTCCCGTTGATCATCGGCACCAACAAGCACGAGGCGGCGCTCTTCCGGTTGATGCGCTCGCCGCTGATGCCCATCACGCCGAGCGCGATCACGTCGATGTTCAACCAGATCGCCGCCGAACAACCCGATCTGCAGTTGCCCACCGAGCAGGAGATCGGTTCGGCGTATTCGCGAATGCGGCGCAGGGCAAGGAGTTTGAGCATCGCGACCGACGTCGGTTTCCGGATGCCGTCGGTGTGGCTCGCCGAGGGGCACGCCCGCGTGGCACCGGTGTATCTGTACCGGTTCGATTACGCCACCCCGTTGTTGAAGCTGCTGATGGTCGGCGCCGCTCATGCCACCGAATTGCCGTTCGTGTGGGGCAATCTCGGCGCGCCCAAGGACCCCACGCTGAAGCTGGGCGGCACCAAGGCCGCCAAGGCGGTGTCCAAGCGGGTGCGCACCCGCTGGATCAACTTCGCCGCGCACGCCACGCCCACGGGCCCCGCCGGCGACCCGGAGTGGCCGTCGTATGCCGAGAGTGACCGTGCGTGTCTGATCATCGGCCGCCGCGACGCCGTCGCTTACGACCTGGACGCCGACATCCGCGCGGCCTGGGGTAGCGACATGGTGAGCTTCCGCTAGGCGGATGCCTTGCCCGCCAACGCTTGCCTTTTCATCTGGTCGAACATCTCGACGTAGTACGACAGGCATTCCGACAGCGCCTGCTCGGTGTTGAACAGGGGCTGGTAACCGAGGTCGCGCGACGCCTTGGCGATCGAAAAGAAGTTGTCCAGATACAGCCGCTCGACGGCGAGCGGCTCGAGCAGCGGCGCCGGTATCCCGAATCGGAAATGCAGCCGCTGCCAACCCGTCATCGCCGCGCGCACGATAGGCCCGTTCACCCGGACCCGCGGCCACTTCTCTCCGCACGCCTCGACCACCGGCCTGGCGAACTCGAACATGTTGATGGGCTCGGCGTCGTTGATGAAGTACGCCTGGCCGGGCGCGGTGCCGCCGGGCGTCAGGTGTTCGGCGGCCAGGATGAAACCGTGAATCAGGTTGTGCACGTAGGAGTTGTCCAACCGGGCCGATTTGCGGCCGATCAGCACCTTGACGTGGCCGGCGATCACGCTTTCGAACAGCTTGCGGAACATCGTCTGGTCACCCCGGCCCCAGATGCCGCTGGGGCGAATCGCACAGGTCAACAGTCCGTCAACACCGTTCTGCCCCAACACGAATCGCTCGGCGATCACCTTGGTCTCGGTGTAGAGGTCATTGAACCGGTGGGTGTAGGGCAGCGTCTCGTCGCCGCCTGCGATGTTCTGACCGCCCATGACGACGCTGTTGGACGAGGTGTAGACGAAGCGCTGCACCCCGGCGGCCTGCCCGGCGCGGACCAGGTTCTCGGTGCCGCCGACGTTGACCCCGAAGCTGCGCTGCCGGTACTCGTCGGTCACCGATGCACCGCCCATCAGGTCGATGATCGCCGCGGTGTGGAAGACGGTGTCGATGCCGTCGACCGCCTGGGCGCACACGGCCGTGTCGGTGATGTCACCCTGCAGTACCTCCAGCTGCGGATGCGCCGGCAGCGGCGAGGGCGCACGGTCGAAGGAACGCACGAAATGCCCGCGGTCGAGCAAGGTGGAAACCAGGTTGGCGCCGACGAATCCGGAGCCCCCGGTGACCAGGACACGGCCGAGTTCGGCCGTCAGCGATGGATCACCCATGGCCCAAAGCATAACTGAAACGTGTTCCAGTTCGGAAAAAGGTTTTCATCCACGCCCCCCGATGTCGCCGGATTCAGGCATCCTCAGGCTCGCCCGCCGCGAGCGCATCCTCGATCCTCTTGCGGGCGCCAGCTAAGTGCTCCTCGCACCGTTTAGCCAGTTGCTCGCCCCTTTCCCAGAGCTTCAGCGATTCATCTAGGTCCAGGCCGCCCTGCTCGAGCACCCGCACGACTTCGATCAGTTCGTCCCGGCAGGCTTCATAGGCCAGGTGACTAATAGGTGTAATGGATTCGCTCTCCTGAGGGACGGCGGCGTCGTCCCCGCCGTCGTTTCTACGCGCCATCGGAGGGTCCTTCGCTCACTGCGGCCACGGCGCCGTCGGCCACCCGCACCCGCAGTCGGGTGCCCGCCGGCGCGTCGTCGACCGACCGGAGCACCTGGTTCGTCGGCCCGATGGCCTGCACCACGGCGTAACCGCGGGCCAGTGTGGCCGCCGGCCCCAACGTGGCCAGCCGCGCGCGCAGGTGGCCGACCCGCTCGGTCTCGGTGGCGGCCAGGCGGGTGATGTCGCGGCGCATCGCCGACCGGGCGCGGTGCACCTCCTCGGCGCGCGCCGTCAGCGCTGCCAGCGGCTCGGCCAGCACCGGGCGGCTGCGGATCTGGGCCAGGGCCCGTTGCTCGCGGGTCACCCAGTTGCGCAATGCCTGCGCGCTGCGCCGGCGCAGGTCGTCGAGCAGCCGCAGCTCGACGGCGGTGTCGGGGACCACCTTCTTCGCGGCGTCGGTGGGGGTGGCCGCGCGCAGATCCGCGACCAGATCGCACAGCGGGTTGTCGGGTTCGTGGCCGACCGCACTGATCACCGGGGTGCGGCAGGCCGCGATGGCGCGGCACAGCGTCTCGTCGGAGAACGGCAACAGGTCCTCGACGCTGCCGCCGCCGCGGGCGAGCACGATGACGTCGACATCGGCGTCGCGGTCGAGTTCGCCCAGCGCCTCGACGATCTGGGCGACTGCGTTGGGTCCCTGCACGGCGGTGTTACGGACCGCGAAGCGCACCCCGGGCCAGCGTGCGGCTGCCACGGTGGTGACGTCGCGTTCGGCGGCGCTGGCCCGCCCGGTGATCAGTCCAATCATGTTGGGCAGGAAGGGGATCGGACGCTTGAGCCGGGGATCGAAGAGGCCTTCGGCATCCAGCAGCCGGCGCAGCCGATCGATGCGGGCCAGCAGCTCACCCACCCCGACGGCGCGAATCTCGGACAGCCGCAACGAGAATGTGCCCCGGCCCGTGTAAAACGATGGCTTGCCGCGCACCACCACCTGCGTGCCTTCGGCCAGCTTCACCGGCGCGTTCAGCACCAGATCGCGCGGGCAGGTCACGGTCAGCGACATGTCGGCGGCCGGGTCACGCAGCACCATGAACACGGTTTTGGAATCTTGACGCATCGAAATCTGGGCCAGCTGACCCTCGACCCAGACGGTGCCCAGTTTGTCGATCCAGCCCGCGACCCGGATGGCCACCGCGCGCACCGGAAACGGATTCTCGGCGGAGTTCGGTTCGGAGGTAACGGCCGGGGTCACTTCGCGTTCGCGCGGGTGATCCTGTTGGCGATCAGCGTCTGGAACGGTGCCCGGCCCTTGGTGGCCTGCTCGTAGGCCAGCAGGGCTTCGAGCTCGTCGATGCTCAGCGACTGCAGGCGCGCCCGCAGCTGCGCCAGCGTCAGCGACGTGTAGTCCAGCTCGGTGACCACTTCCGGTTGCGGAACCGAGGCGCCGGCCGCCGGTTTCTTCGATTGCCGGGCCGGCCGGGTCAGGGCGCTGGCGTCCTCGTGCGCGTCGGCCACCGAGTACAGGGCGAACCGGCCCTCGGCCCTGCGCTCGCCCTCACCGCCGTCCTGCAACGCGCCGTACGCCCCGTCGGCCGCGTCATCGATGTCCTCGTCGAAGGTCGCCCATTCCGGCTTCTCGTCTTTGGGCGGGAAGATCGATTCGAGGGTGCTGTCGCCCTTGATAGCCAGCTCGGCAAGGTTCTGCTGGAAGCGCATCACGATGTGCGCTGCCTGGCTGGCCAGTGTCATCGGGTACATCAGGATGGTTTTCGGCAGCCTGATGGTCTCTTCGACCGCGACTGTTGCCGCGCCGACCAGCAGCCGAACTCCATACGGTGCAGTGCCCATGGGTCCAAGATTGCCCTAAGCGGCGGCTAACTCCAAGCCCAGCGGCGCGAGCTGGCAAGCCCGTGTCCGCGGTAAGTACCCTGGACGTCATGCCGCCGACTATCGACATGGGGATTCCCGGCCTTGTGGGAGGACCAGCGCGTTCGGTAGCCGGCGACCCAGTCCGCAAGCGTGTGCTCCTGGCCGAACCGCGTGGTTACTGCGCGGGCGTCGACCGGGCCGTGGAGACCGTGGAACGCGCACTGGAAAAGCACGGGCCGCCGGTCTACGTGCGTCATGAGATCGTGCACAACCGCCACGTGGTCACCACCCTGGAAAAGGCCGGCGCGGTGTTCGTCGAGGAGACCGACGAGGTTCCCGAGGGGGCCATCGTGGTGTTTTCCGCGCACGGCGTCGCGCCCACGGTGCACGCCGCGGCCGCCGACCGGAACCTGCACACCATCGACGCCACCTGCCCGCTGGTGACCAAGGTGCACAACGAGGCCAGGCGTTTCGCGCGCAACGACTACGACATCCTGCTGATCGGCCACGAGGGCCACGAGGAGGTCATCGGGACCGCGGGGGAGGCGCCCGACCACGTGCAGCTGGTCGACGGGGTCGCCGCCGTCGACAACGTGACCGTGCGTGACGAGAACAAGGTGGTGTGGCTCTCACAGACCACGCTGTCGGTCGACGAGACCATGGAAATCGTCGAGCGGCTGCGGCAACGATTCCCCAAGCTGCAGGATCCGCCCAGCGACGACATCTGCTACGCGACCCAGAACCGCCAGGTGGCGGTCAAGGCGATGGCACCCGAGTGCGAGCTGGTGATCGTCGTCGGGTCCCGCAACTCCTCGAACTCGGTGCGGCTGGTCGAGGTCGCCTTGGGTGGCGGGGCCGCGGCCGCGCACCTGGTGGACTGGGCCGACGACATCGACCCGTCCTGGCTCGACGGCGTCACCACGGTGGGCGTCACCTCCGGGGCGTCGGTTCCCGAGGTCCTGGTCGAGGGCGTGCTAACGCGGCTGGCCGAGTGCGGCTTCGACGTGGTGCAGCCGGTCACGACCGCGCAGGAGACCCTGGTGTTCGCGTTGCCGCGGGAGATCCGGTCAGTTCGCTGAGCTTGCGACCTGCGCTAGACGTCGTATTCCCAGGATTCCGCCGGCGACCGGCCGGGCGTCCGCGTGCGGCTGCGCCGCTCGGTGTGCGGCTCGCGGGGCGGTTCCTGCGAACCGGCGCCCCGGTAGCGGACCTGGGAGATGGGGTGATGGGTTCCGTTCGAGCCGGTTGACGGCGGACGCCGGCGCCTCGGTTCATACGGCGGCGCGTACGGTTCGCGGCTTTCGTACCGGCCCCCGGAAGTCGGGCCGCTCGGCGGCTCATACCTGTCCCCGTAGGACTCAAAGCCGTCGAAACGGCTGCTCCGCGGGGTGGGCCGGTCGTAGGGGCTGCGGCGGGGGCGCGGTTCGCGACGCGGTTCCCGGGCCGACTGGCCACGCGGATCGGCGTCGGCGTCCGGCCTGGGCCGGCGGGACCGTCGGGGCGGCTCGGCGGCGTCATAATCGCGGGCCGACGCGGCGGTGCGGCGGGTGCTGCGCCGGGGACGTTCGGGCCGCTCGGCCGGTTCGGACCCGTCGCCCAACGGCTCGCGGGAATGCCGGGAACGGCTACGGGCCGAGCGGGTCGTGGAGCGGGTGCTGCGCGTCGTGCGGCGCGTCCTCGACGACGAGCTCGACCTGCGGGCGCGGCGGGCATCGGTGGTTTCGTCGGTGTCGTCGTCGTCGGTATCCGACTGCAGCACCGACTGCGCCTTGGCGACGATGCCATTGAAGAACGACTTGACGGCCACACCGGCGGCGTCCGGAGCGTCTTCAGAGGCGCCCGCAGATGTCCTTGTCTTGTAGGCGTTTCCGAAATACCAGCGGGCCAGTCCGATCGCCAGCACGCCGCCGGCGGTGCCCAGCATCAGCGGGAAGCGCTCGATCAGCGGATAGCCACAGTTGATCAGCAGGTCTTTGAGGCGGCCGACCTTGGCATCGTGGAACAGCCAGTAGGCGCCCGGCACCGCGCCGAACAGGATCAGGGGCGGCTGGATGATCGTGGTGAAGATGCCGTCCTGGCGTACCGCCAGCACCGCCGCCACGCAGCCGGCTATATAGAAGCCCGCGAAGACGTGGGTCAGCTCCTTGTGACCAGCGTCGATTCCGTAACCGATGGCGGTCGCGGTGACGGCGATAAGCAGGGCTGCGTACCAGGGGACACCTGGGATGTTTGGAAGGATCGAACGGTGACCATCCGCCACCGTCGAACTTGCCCGCTGTGCTGACACATGTAGACCGTACCGGGAATGGGCCGAAAGGCCCGTAAATACCTCGTTGCGATCCTGCGCGCGCCATGCCGGCGTGCAGTATCGGCGGTGATCAACGGTCCCCGGCGCCCGTGGTCGCCAGGACCCCTAGACTTGGTTCCCCGTGAGCCTGAGCCTGGGAATAGTGGGGTTGCCCAACGTCGGCAAGTCGACCTTGTTCAACGCGCTGACCCGGAACAACGTGGTGGCGGCCAACTACCCGTTCGCGACGATCGAGCCCAACGAGGGCGTCGTCCCGCTGCCCGATCCCCGGCTGGACAAGCTGGCCGAGATGTTCGGCTCCGAGAAGATCGTTCCGGCGCCGGTCACGTTCGTCGACATCGCCGGAATCGTGAAGGGCGCCTCCGAGGGCGCCGGCCTGGGCAACAAGTTCCTGGCCAACATCCGCGAGTGTGACGCGATCTGCCAGGTGGTGCGGGTGTTCGCCGACGACGACGTGGTGCACGTGGACGGCAAGGTCGACCCGCGCGCCGACATCGAGGTGATCGAGACCGAGCTGATCCTCGCCGACATGCAGACCCTGGAGAAGGCCGTGCCGCGGCTGGAGAAGGAAGCCCGCAACAACAAGGAGCGCAAGCCGGTGCACGAGGCCGCCGTCGCCGCGGAGGCGGTGCTGGACTCGGGCAAGACGCTGTTTGCGGCCGGCGTCGACGCCGCACCGCTGCGCGAGCTGAACCTGATGACCACCAAGCCGTTTCTGTACGTGTTCAACGCCGACGAGTCAGTGCTGACCGACGATGCCCGCAAGGCCGAGCTGTCCGCGATGGTCGCCCCCGCGGACGCGGTGTTCCTCGACGCGAAGATCGAGGCCGAACTCCAAGAGCTCGACGACGAGTCGGCCGCCGAGCTGCTGGAGTCGATCGGGCAAACCGAGCGGGGACTGGATGCCTTGGCGCGGGCCGGTTTTCACACCCTCAAGCTGCAGACCTACCTGACGGCGGGCCCAAAAGAGGCGCGCGCGTGGGTGATTCATCAGGGCGACACCGCACCGAAGGCCGCCGGGGTGATCCACACCGATTTCGAAAAGGGCTTCATCAAAGCCGAGATCGTCTCCTACGACGACCTCATCGCCGCTGGCTCGATGGCGGCGGCCAAAGCGGCGGGCAAGGTCCGCATGGAGGGCAAGGACTACGTGATGGCCGACGGCGACGTGGTCGAGTTCCGGTTCCAAGCAACGTCTGGGGTGAAGAAGTGAGAGGACCGGGACGGTGTCAATCCACGTAAACGTCGACAACTTTGTTCGGGCAGAAACCCACCGGATGTTTCGCGATATTCAGGCTGACGCCGGAAGCGTTGGTACATTTCGGCACAACCGCACACCTGCGCGCATCGACGAGCAGACAGTGATCAGGCTGAATCGGGATACCCTTTACAGCTTCGCGATCGTTGATCTTGCCGAACCGGCCCGACTCACCCTGCCCGACGCCAACGGTCGTTACTTATCGGCGATGGTCGTCAGCGAAGACCACTTCGTGAATGATGTCATCCACGAACCGGGCGAGCATCTTCTAACCAGCGACAAGTATGGGTCGCGCTATGTGCTCGTCGGTGTGCGGATCCTGGTCGATCCCAACGACTTTGCGGACGTGGCCGCCGTCGGTGCCTTGCAGGATCGTCTTGTGCTGCAGACGGGTGCGTCACAACCGTTCGCGATGCCCGAATACAACCCGGAAAGCCTCGATGCGACCCGCGACGCCCTGCTTGCCCTGGCTCGCGGACTCGACAACTTCGACCGCATGTTCGGTGCCCGGACGGCGGTGGATCCGGTTCGTCACCTCATCGGATCAGCCGCCGGATGGGGAGGGTTGCCCACGTCTGAAGCGGCTTACATCGGCGTAGCTCCTAACGTCGCGCCCGGCGACTATGACTTGGTGTTCGACGACGTGCCCGTCGACGCCTTCTGGTCGGTGTCGGTCTACAACAAGCGTGGGTTCTTCGAACTGAACGAGGCGAACCTCTATACGGTCAACAGCGTTACCGGCGTGCCCAACGCCGACGGGTCGGTGACTGTTCGTTTCGTTGCGTCGGCTGGCGACGATCCGCCCCCTAACGCGATTGTGACGCCGGAAGGTTGGAACTATCTCATCCGCCTCTACCGGCCTCGCGCTGAGATCCTCGATGGCAGTTGGACGCCGCCGGCGCTTACCGCGCGCGGTGAGTCCTGATGCACGGCGGTGTGGTCGAGTTCCGGTTCAACGTGTAACGCTAAGCAGTAGCGCGGAGCAGGCAGGTGCGAATTGGTCAGACTCTCGAAATTCCGTTCTGACGACGCGCGTGCCGCCTATCTCCGGCTGTACGACGCGGCGCTGTCGGCCAGCTCTGTCCCAATCACCGAATCTGACGTTGAGACATCCTTTGGCAGCACCCATGTGCTTCATGCAGGAGACCGGTCGAAGCCGTCGCTTGTGGCGCTCCATGGGTCGTCGATCAGCTCCACGTCCTGGGTGCCGCTCCTTCGAACTCTCACCGCTAACCACAGCGTCACCATGATCGATGCTATCGATGAAGCCGGCAAGAGCGTCGCTGCGAAGCCGACCAAGACCATCGCTGACATCGTGACTTGGCTTGATGAAACGATGCGCGCTCTAGACATTCAGCGCTCGGCGTTTGTGGCCGCTTCGCGTGGCACGTGGATATCCACCCACTACGCGACTGTCTTCCCCGACAAGGTGGAGCGCTTGGCGCTGTTGTGTCCAGTTGGCATCGCGGGCGGAATGAGCCCGCTTCATGGTCCCGGGGACTCGCGCCGCTGCTTCTGCCGCTCAGGGAGGAACACGTCTGGCGCGTGCTCGACACAATGGTGATGCCTCAGAACCGCAAACTGTTGCGCCAACAGCCGTGGATGCCGTCCATGAGTCAATTTGTCTATGGTGCAATGCATTTCAAGATGTCTTTCAGGAACGCTCAGCCTCGACCTTGGCCATTTCGCAGTGATTGCGAACTAGATCGACTCACGGCGGTTCCTGTGCTGGCTGTCATCGGCAGAGAAGAGTCGGCGCTGAACGGTCCGAAGGCCGCACGCATGTTGCGTGAGACGCTACCGGATGCACGGATCGAGGTCGTCGACGATGCGAACCACATCGTGATGGCGGATCAAGCCGCAACCGTAGAGAAGCTGCTCGTCGAGCTCCTCGGTGACGTGAACTGAGGGCCGCCTTCTCGTGACTCTCGACCTGACTCTCGACCGCGACATGGTGAAGTTTCCGGTCACAATGGCGGTTCTGTTGCTGGGTGCGTGGGTGCTGGGCGCGTCGGCCGCGGCCCGCCATCGCCGGTCCGGTGATCGCGCTGACCGGGCGGTTCTTGAGGCTCGATCCGGTTATCGCACTCCCGATCGCGGTCGGCGTCGCGGATCCCGCGGCTGCCCTGTGCCTGAAGGCCGTCGGCGCGCTACGCGGCAAGGCGGTCGATTTCACGGCTGACTAGGTCGGCCACCTGGTGGAGTTCCGCTTGAACGTCTTTCCAACTATCGAAGCGGTCGGCCTTGAGTCAGGACGTCAGATCGCTGAGGTGCCGCCGTCGACGGCCAGCTCCACACCATTCACGTAGCTCGAGTCGTCGGAGGCCAGGAACAGCGCCACCGTCGCAATCTCTTCGGGACGTCCCATCTTTCCTCGCGGAATCAGGGATTCGAACTGCCGCTTCGTCTCGGCGTCGAACATCTTCTCCTGAATCGGTGTGGCGATCTGGCCCGGGCTCAGGACGTTCACTCGGATCTGCCGTTCCTTCAGTTCGTTGAGCCAGGTGCGGGCGAACGAACGCAAGGCAGCCTTGCTCGCCGAGTACACGCTGTAATCGGGCCAGCCCTTGGCCGAGGCGATCGACCCTGTCATGAAGATGGAGCCGCCATCGTTGAACAGCGGCAACGCCTTTTGCACCGTGAACAGGGTGGCACGGGTGTTCAGACCGAAGACGGTGTCAAAGTCCTCCTCGGTGATCTCACCGAGCTTGCGTGCTTCCCCTCCCGTTCCGGCGCTGGCGAAGAGCACGTCGATGCTGCCCTTCTCCCGCTTCACCGCGTCGAACAATCGGTCCAAGTCATCGAGGTTGGCCGCGTCGCCCTGCACGGCAGTGACGCTGTATCCGATCAACGCGACGGCCTCGTCCAGAGCCTGCCGCCGCCGGCCCGTGACAAAGACGTGCGCACCCTCGTCGACGAACAGCTTCGCGCTGGCGAGCGCCAGACCGCTCGATGCGCCCGTGATCACCGCGACCTTGCCGTCAAGTTTTCCCACATGCCCTCCTCGCCGGACTTTAGGTATACCGTTCTGTGTGCTTAATTTAGCGCAACGTCCAACCGCACGCCAATTAAGTACACTTTCCGTTACCCTGGACGACGTGACCGAGCTGGAAAAAGGTCCGCGGGGCCGGCGACGGGGCCGAGGAGCGCGCGAACGCATCCTCGGCGCGGCGCAACAGCTGTTTCGTGAGCAGGGCATCAACAACACCGGAATGGATCTGCTCTGCACGGCGGCACAGGTCTCCAAGCGCACCGCTTACCAGCACTTCGGCAGCAAGGATGGGTTGATCGCCGAGTATCTGCGGCGTCACGATGTCGACACAATGCCCGAGGTCCTCGAACGCGCCGAGCTGACGCCCCGCGAGCGCCTGCTCGCGGTGTTCGAGAAGCCGCCTGCGTTCACCCATGACCTGATGCCCCTCTGCCCGTTCATCGCCGCCGCCGTAGAGATCTCCGATCCGGAGCATCCCGCGCGCGTACGGGCCCGCGAGTACAAGACCTCTGTGGCCACCCGCCTGAGCGAAACCGCCCGGGAGGCCGGTGCCGCCGATCCGGACCTGCTCGGTGAGCAGCTCGCGCTGTTGCTCGACGGCGCCTCGGTTCGGACCAGAGCCTTGGGCACGGATGCCTTGCCGACCGCTGTCGGCATCGCGGCCGCACTGATCGAGCAGGCCATTCCCTCGCCTGCGCAGTGAGTTTCGCGACGGGAAGCGAACCGGTCTAGGTAGTCAACCCGGTGAAGACGGCGTCTAGTAGCGCGTCGATGTAGGCCTCCGACAGGTCGCTGTGCTCGTAGGGAACAAGCAGGCGGTGATAAACGGGCCCATAAAGCAGATCGAGGACGACGTCGGGATCGAGTCCGCCTCGAAGCTCCGAAGAGTCGATCCCGCGGCGAACGATTGTTCGGGCGCGGGCTCGGCGGGGCTCGACCCAGCGTGTGGTCATCGCGTTGCGCAATTCGTCATCGATCTGGGCCCGTCCGATCAAGATGCGCAATATATGGCCGTGCGGAGTCCGGTACAGGCGGACCAGGGATCTCAGTGATGCCGCCAAGCTTTCGCGGGCGGTGCCACGTTCGACGATCGGAGCGGCCCGATCCACTTCGGCGAGGAACGCATCCATCACCACTGTGGAGATGTTCGGCCACCTCCGGTAGATCGTCGTCTTGGCGACCCCCGTTCTTTGAGCCAGCCGTTCCACGGTGAGCGCATCGAATCCCATTTCGGTGCCGAGCTCCAACGCGGCCCGCAGAATCATCGCCGTCGTTTTCTCGCTCCTCGTCGGCCCTCCGCTTCGCTGCCCATCCGATTGCGTTGCCGACATCACGGGCTCCTCTTCATCCAAGGCTTCTTCATCCAGGGCGTCTTCATCCAGGGCGTTTCATTTAGGGCGTCTTCATCCAAGGCATCGCTGGGTACGACCATATCTCCGTTTGACACCCATCGCTACGCTACGTAGCGTTGTTTGAGCGACGATTCTTATAACCACGGGAGGGTGCATGAGCGTCGACCACCTCAGCGAAGACCTGCGCGGCAAGGTAGCGATCGTGACCGGCGCGGCCAGCGGCATCGGTCGGGCCATTACCCGACAGTTGATCGAATACGGCGTCAATGTCGTCGCCGAAGACATCGACCCCGCGATCGAGCATCTGTACTCCGACATCGACACGGTGGCGCCACTCGTCGGTGACGTCGCTCAGGAACAAACGGCGAACGACGCGGTCGAGTTGGCCAGTCGCCGCTTCGGCCAACTCGACATCCTGCTCAACAACGCCGGCACCATCATTAACAAGCCGGTCATCGACACGACCCTGGAAGACTGGAATCACATCCTCGATACCAACGTCACCGGGGCGTTTCTTCACACCCGAGAGGCGATGCGCGCAATGATTCCCCGCCGGAGTGGCGCCATCGTGAACATCGGTTCGTACGCCTGCTTTCAAAGCTTCAAGACGATTTCGGCCTACGCCGCGTCCAAAGGAGCGCTCGCGCAGCTGACCCGCACGTCCGCCCTGGAGGCTATCGATGACGGCATCCGGATCAACGCCCTCGGCGTCGGTGATGTCGTCACCAACATCCTGGGCGATCCAGAAAACCTGGTCGAGCATGGGAAAGGCGCGCCCGTCCAACGCGCCGCGGATCCCGCCGAAATAGCCCATGTCGCAGCCTTTTTAGCCTCCGGCTTGGCGAGTTACGCCGTGGGCGCCGTCTGGATGATCGACGGGGGTATGAGCGTCGCTATCCCAAACTGATCCGGTGCCTCCGTGTCTCAGTTGTGAACCGCCCGCTTCTGGTCACTCGAGCGGATCCGCTCGCCATCACGGTATCCCGTCGGGCGCATCAGCGCGCTACGCCGCAGGGCGGTCGATCTCATGGATGACTAAGGTTGGGCACGATGCGGTGGCGGGGTGTGTGTCACGTCGAGTTCGCGGTATTGGACTACGACGACTCCATCGCGTTCTATGACGCCTTGTTCGGCTGGCTCGGCTACAACAGCTTCTCGTCGCTCAACATGGAATACGAATCGACGTATTACATGACGCGAAACGTCAACCCGCACAGCTACATCGGCATCCAACCCGCGCGGACCGGGGCGAAGCTGACGCACGTCGACCAGGCGGTCGGCATCAATCACATCGCGCTGTGGGCCCGCAACGGGGCAGAGGTCGACCGCTTCCACCGCGAATTCTTGGTCGCGCGCGGCATCCCGGTCACCGACGAACCCAAGGAATACCCGCAGTACTGGCCCGGCTACTACGCGGTCTTCTTCGACGACCCGATCAACGGGATTCATTGGGAGTTGGCGTGGGTGCCGAAAGTGCCTACTCCCCGCCAACTTTGGTCGTTCTACCGCGCCCTCCGCGCGTTCGCCAGGAACCGACCGGATCTGGCGAAGACGGTGCCGGGCGTCGCCTGGCAGGCCAGGAGAACCCTTCCGGGCCGGTGATTCGGCGCGTCGGGTCACGGTCTGGACGGGCGAGAAACGGGCGGCATATGCCGGACGCGCGAGGCCGCCAAACGAAGCTCGCGTCCAGAAAACGAACGTCGGACTGGTTGCAAGTCTTGGGCGTCGTCGTCCGATGACGTACGTTGAGCACAGCGACGGGCTCGAACGGGTTCGTCGGAACTCGTTGAGGCCGAGTGGTTCTCCTACGGCACTCTGGCGCCAGGCGAGTAACTGTCTTGAGCTACGCGGCGTGCCAGCCATCCACATGGCCCAACGGGGAAGTAAAAACTCGAAAGGCGGGGCTGTGGCTGACCACGCCGATTCCTGGCACCTGGCGACGGCTCAACGCGATCGATTGCTCAACGTCCTTGAGTTCGAGTGCATCGTTTCCGGACTACACAGAGCGACCGCCCAGGAAGTGTCTTTTGCCGCGATCGGGTCATGCCTTCGAGCAAGACTGCTGCTAGCGCAACTGGGGAACGAACCGAGGCGAACGCCTGCAGGCCGCCGCCCCGATGCGTCAGCGCCCGCGCTGGGTGGCCAGGCGGATAAGACACCACCAGGCCGGCCAGTCGAACCTCCGCCGCCCTCCAGCGGCGATACCCACCCGTTCGCCGAGGGCCTGGAAGACCGCCTTCGGGCGCGACAGCGCAATACGGTCCGGGCCCAGCTGTTTGCCGCCGATGCCCACAATCGGGCGGCCCGAGTTCACGATCGCGCTATAAGCGCGGGACTAGGTGACGTCGCAGCGCATAGACAAGCAGCCGAGAGCCACCGCGCCGCTCAAGCTGACGCCATCCTGCGGCGCTGGACATATTTGACGGCAGCCACCCGAGATCGCATTAGCGAAACCGGTGCCGAAGGATCGACTGGCACCTGAACTCGTCAGGATGCCCGCCACGGTGATGGCGGTCGGAGGTGTCGGGGGCGGCGCTTAGCATTCCGTGCTCAGACGCCCACCGCGCTCACCTGGAGGCACCGCATGAAATTCATATCGACCCGCATCATCACGGCCGACGTCAGGCGGCTCGTCGATTTCTACCAGCTGGTCACGGGGGTCTCGGCCGTCTGGGGCAACGAGCTTTTCGCCGAGATCCCGACGCCGATCGGCACGCTGGCCATCGGCAGTGACAAGACCGTCCCGCTGTTCGGCGACGGTTCCGCCGAACCCGGGGCCAACCGGAGCGCCATCCTGGAATTCATCGTCGAGGACGTGGACTCCGAATACGCGCGCCTCCGCGAGCACGTCGGCGAGGTGGTGACGGAGCCGACCACGATGCCCTGGGGCAACCGCGCACTGTTGTTTCGGGATCCGGATGGAAACCTGGTCAACCTGTTCACCCCGGTGACGCAGGAGGCGCGTGCCAAGTTCGGAGTATGACCGGCCCGCAGAGCGACCCTTCAAATTGAGCACGCTCAGTGGTTTCATTGACCTATCAATGCTTCCTACGTGGGGTGTAACGAAGGGAATCCGTCATGGCCAGTGTCCCGAGTCGCCAGGCTCGCTTGGCGCATGCGGCCAAGCATGCCGAATTATGGAATGCCGGGAAGAAGGACGCATGGGTAGCGTCTTGGCGCACGATCTGTCCGGGCGAGGTGCGCATGTTCGATCCGGTCGGTACGGCCGAAAAGCACGGCTTCGACGTCGCCACCTCTGACGCGTTCGACATGTTCCAGTCCATCCTCAAGATCAAGATGATCACCGTTCAGGTGAACGGCAACGAGATGGCCTGGGTCTGTGAGAATCGCTTCGGTACTGAGCCCAACGTTCAAATGGCTTACAGCATTGAGACTTTCGCATGGGACGACGACGGAAATCTTCTGATCAAGACCTACTATCCGATGCCTGAGACCGTCGGCTCCGAGAGTGACCCCTACGCCCATCTCCTCGACGGCCGCCAGTAGTCGCCCGTAATTGCTACTTGCCCGGATGCCGGTATCGAGAAAGTGTGAGGGGATGCAGACGGTGAAGCGGACAGCGAGCGTGGTGGTGGGCGGCGCCTTGGCGCTGGGCGTTCTGGGTCTCGCCGGTGGTCCCGTCGCCGCGGCGGCCCCGGCCCCGGCGCCCACCGGCCACTGGTGTCCCGGCGATCCGTGGAACCCCGCCTGGGGCAATGTCTTGGACTGGGACTGGCATCAATGCCACGACTGGCAAAGGCCCGGGGGCCCGTCCGCGCCCGCGGGCTGGGGGCCCTGGGGACCGCCACCGGCGTGGGCCCCGCCGCAGCCACCGCAACCGGCTTGGGCGCCCGGGGCTCAGATGATGTGGAACCCGACCGGTGCCGGCAACTGGGGAATCTGGAACAACGGAATCTGGACGCCCATCTGATCCGACATCTCCCTGTGTGAGGAACTGGCCGCTACGGCGCCTGGCGGTCGAAGCAATGAGCCGCCGCAGCGTTAGGGTGAGCTGTGGCCGCCGAGGATCGTCTCGAGCCGCCCGCGGAGTCGGAACGGCGGGCGCACGCGCTCGACGAGCGCGAAGATTCCGTTGCCCGACGCGAGGCGGAGTTGAAAAGGCGGGAATTTCAGGCCGGTAGACGAGACCGGGTCGCCGACCAGCGTGAGCAGATCGCCGACGACCGCGAGCGGGCGGCCGACGAACGCGAGCAGCGAGCGGACGAACGCGAGGGCTCGGCCGCGGAGCGCGAACGCGAGCGGCTGCGGCGCGTGGACGAACGAGGCAAGCGCGTGCGAGCCCGCGCCAAGCGAGAGCAAGCCGACGTCGATCGGGAGACGGCGCAAAGCGAACGAAGCCGGGACAAGGCTTAGGCCTCCGCGGCAAGCGCCCGGGGGCTGTGGGCGGGCGCTCGGCAACCGCAGGCGCTTAGCCGCCAAAAATATACCGGTGCCTAATAAGTTTGCTCTAGTGCGGCGCACGTCATGGTCTGAATAGCGAATGACCTGCGCCACAAATTTTGGTTCACGACAATTGTTATTGCTAGCCTCCCTGCCCATGGTCGTTATTGCATCATTGATGTCGTTAATCAGTCAGGTCTCCGGCACGCCCTATATTGCGGGTGGAGATTCGCCCGCCGGGACCGATTGTTCGGGACTCGCGTCCTGGATTGCTAATGCAGCAACTGACAGGCCCGTTTTCGGGGATCGATTCAACACCGGAAACGAAGAGGGTGCATTGTTGGCGCGCGGCTTCCAGTATGGAACCGCCCCCAACGCGTTGGTCATCGGCTGGAACGGTGGCCACACGGCGGTGACGCTGCCGGACGGAACGGCGGTCTCCAGCGGTGAGCGTGGCGGGGTGCACATGGGCGGTGCGGGCGCCTACCAGGCCGGATTCACGCACCATATGTTCCTTCCGATGCCCGCGGAGGACGCGCCGCCGCCGCCGCTGTTCGCTCCGCCGTCCCCGCCCGACGCGCCGCCGCCTCCGCCGGACGCTCCGCCGCCCGCGCCCGACGCTCCTGCGCCGCCACCGGATGCGCCGCCGCCACCGCCGGACGCTCCGCCGCCACCGGCCGTCCTGATCGACGCTCCGGCGCCGCCGGCTCCGCCCGGAATGTGAATTACATTTATCCGGCCACGCAGGAATTGCGAATTGATAACAAAATAGATCCGACGTAGTTCGCATAATGGATTGTGTCCTCGGTAGCGCGGGCCGAATCGGGTGGCAGTATCGGTAGTGAAATACTCCCGGCATCGTCCGGTTTGTGAGCTCCGCCACTGGAACCGTGTGGTGCAAGTGGGCTCATGCGTCTTGAGAGACGCATGAGCCCACTTTGCTCTGACCATTACTTAAGCAAATTACGGCCAGCAGTCCTCCGTCGCGGCGGTCCGCCACCAATCGCGGCCGGATAGGCTGGCGCTGCCCGCGGAGACCGGGCGGGCGTAACCGGAAGCAGTGAACCTAGGCGGGGCCGCAATGATCTTCATCGTCGTCAAGTTCGAAACCAAACCCGACTGGACCGACCGCTGGCCGGATCTCGTCGCCTCGTTCACCGCGGCGACTCGGGCCGAGGAAGGCAATCTGTGGTTCGAGTGGTCGCGCAGCCTGGACAACCCGGCGGAGTACGTCTTGGTGGAGGCGTTCCGCGACGATGAGGCCGGCGGTGTCCATGTCAACAGCGATCACTTCAAGCGCTTCATGCAGGAACTCCCGCCCGCGCTGAAGTCCACCCCGAAGATCATCAATCAGACCATCGATGCCACGGGTTGGTCTGAGATGGGCGAGGTGGCGGTCGACTGACCCTCGACTAGCCGATTGATATCTCGATTTCATCGCCCAGGGCATAGCCCGGTGCGAGCGGAAGCCGGTCACCGCTCCAGAACGACCCGGGGTCGAAGTAGTTCGAATACTTCTCGGTGGTGAGCAACCCCATCTCCTCGTAGGTGATTGCCACGGTTTCCGCGCAGTAGGCCACTTCCAGGCCGAGCCGCTGGCGTTCCTTGCGCCGCTGTGTCGATTCGCGAACCTTCCTGTCCACGAACGGGATTCCCCGCCCCCAGTCGTAGGCGTTCGGGAGCCGGCCGCGCAGCCATCGGCCGGTCAACCGCATGGTGGTGGGAAACGCGGTGCCGTCCATCCGCGCGATCACGCGCAGCAGCTTGTTCTCTTGCTCCCGGGTGGCCGGCGGCGTCAGCTGGCGTAGCCAGCACCGTTGGTGGTAACGCTGCGACCACTGCGTGACCGATTGGGCAAGGTCGTTGAGTTGCACGCCACGATGATTCGTCCCCGTCCACAGGTCGACGAGCTTGCCACCCAGTTCGGCGTGCCAGATCAGCGGCGGCAGGTCGTCAATGGCCACCGTCATGCCGACGTGGTTCACCGGGCTGTTCGTCAGCGTCTGGATCGCGCGGTCCGGTCCCGAGCCGCCGCGAAACAGCCAAAGGTCGCCGGTGCGGGTCTCTTCGAGCGCTTGGTTCAAGGTGAGCATCTTGGTAAGCCCGTCCGCCGCTGCAGGTTTCGCCGTTGTCGTCGCCACTATCAGCCCGCCGGCACGGCGCGCGTGATCCGTCGCCGTGCGTTGCGGGCACACAAGTCAACCACAACCGGGCCACAGCGATCCGGCGGCGCATAGCCTGATGTCATGCGCAATGTGTGGAAGTGGCTGGGGTTGGCGGGTGCCGCCGGTGTCGTCGCCGGGGGCGTGCTGGTCGTCCGCGACCAGCGCAAGCGGCGGGCATACACCGCGGACGAGGTCCGCGATCGCCTGCATCAGCGATTGGCCGAATACAACGGCGACGGCGTTCAGTCCGGCTCGGAATCGGCCGGCGACTCGACGGCGAACAAGCGGTAGGTGCCCGAAAAGCCCTTCAGCTCCACATTGCGGCCGTCGTCGAACCGGATGCCGTCGGAATCGGAAAGCGCGTCTCGCACCGGCTGACTCACCAGAATCTGCCCACCCACCGCTTGGGCGGCGACCCGGGCCGCCATCGCGACGTTGCGGCCGAACAGGTCGTCGCCACGGCGCACCGAGCGGCCCATGTGGATCCCGATCCGAACGCGAATCTCCTCGCGCCGCTTGCGGTTTGCCTGCCTGCGCAACGCATGCTGCAGGTCGATACCGCACCGGACCGCCTCCTCGGCGCGGGAGAAGGCGATCATGAATCCGTCGCCCTGGCTCTTCACCACATGACCGGACCGTCGCCGCACCAGATCCGAGACCAGCTTGTCGTGCGAGCTGATCAGCTTGACGAAGGCCCGGTCGCCGATCCGCTCGTTGAGTGCGGTGGACTCCTCGATGTCGGAGAACAAGATCACCACCCGGCCGTCGGGAGTGACGCGAGCAAGGTCGGGTCGCTCGACTTCGGCCCAGTCCGCGAGGTCTTCGATGCTGCTGCGCACCACGGCGCCGAAGCCTTCCTTGCGCATCAGGTTGGCGGTGTTCCACACCCTCTTGACGGCCTCGCGCCCGCCCGACAGCAACTGGTTGCGGGTGTCGGTCCGCTGGCGCAGCTCGTCGAGTTGCTGTTGGCTGCGCACCAGCAACCGCCACAACACAATCAGCGCGATACCTTCGATCGCGGCGATCCCGGCCAGAACGTAGACCGTGACGTGCAGCGGGTCAGCCATGCCGGTCATCCTTTCAAGGCCGCGGTCCGCCCAGGTTGTCGGCCCTATCGGCAGTGTCTAGTGTTGAGTCCGCCGGCCGCGGGTAGTGATCTCAAGGGAGCCGATCAGGTGACTTTCGGGAGGAGCGGTTTTGGCCGACGACGACAGTAACCCATCTGACCTGCTGGTGATCTTCGGAATCACCGGGGACCTGGCGCGGAAAATGACGTTCCGGGCGCTGTACCGGCTCGAGCGCCGCGACATGCTGAACCACCCGATCGTGGGCGTGGCCAGTGACGACATCACCCTCGAACAGCTGCAGGACCGGGCGCGCGACGCCATCAAGGCATCGGGGGAGCAGTTCGACGACGCGGTCTTCGATCGGCTGGCGGACCGGCTGTCCTACCTGCACGGCGACGTCACCGACGCCGGCCTCTACACGCAGCTCGCCAAGAAGATCCCGTCGGATTCCCATCCGCTCTACTACCTGGAGATGCCGCCCGCCCTGTTCGCGCCCATCGTGGAGAACCTGGCGAAAGCCGACCTGCTGGAGCGGGCCCGGGTGGCGGTGGAAAAACCGTTCGGCCACGACTTGGACTCGGCGCGCGACCTCAACGCCCGACTGCGCGCGGTTCTCGACGAAGACCAAATCCTGCGCGTGGACCACTTTTTGGGCAAACAACCCGTCGAGGAACTGCAATACCTGCGGTTCGCGAACAACGGCCTGGCCAAGCTGTGGGACCGCGACAGCATCTCCGAAATCCACATCACCATGGCCGAGGATTTCGGGATCGAGGACCGCGGCAAGTTCTACGACGCGGTGGGCACGCTTCGCGACGTGGTGCAAAACCACCTGCTGCAGGTGCTTGCCCTGGTCGCCATGGAGCCCCCGGTCGGCGCCGGCGCCGACGACCTGAACGACAAGAAGGCCGAGGTCTTTCGGGCGATGCCCGCCCTGGATCCGGAGCGCTGCGTGCGCGGACAGTACCGCGGCTACACAGATGTCGCGGGTGTCGCAAAGGATTCCACCACCGAGACCTACATTGCGCTGCGGACCGAGATCGACAACTGGCGGTGGGCCGGCGTGCCGATTTTCCTACGCGCCGGAAAAGCGTTGCCGGACAAGGTCACCGAGGTCCGGATGTTTCTGCACCACGTTCCGGGCTTTTCGTTTCTGCCCAATCGCCGCCCGCCCGAGTGCAATCAGATCGTGCTGCGCATCGACCCCGATCCCGGGATGCGGCTGCAGTTGTCCGCGCAGGCCGGCGATTCCTGGCACGACGTTCACCTGGATTCGTCGTTCGCCGAGGATCTCGGCGAACCGGTACGGCCCTATGAACGCCTGCTTTACGCCGCGTTCAACGGCGATCATCAGTTGTTCGCCCGCGAAGACGCCATCGAAGAGACGTGGCGAATCGTGCAGCCGGTGCTGGACAAGCCGGGCCGAATCCACCACTACGACCAGGGCTCCTGGGGGCCCGAGGCCGCGAAGGCGCTGCTGCGTGGTCACCACAGCTGGCAAGAGCCGTGGCTGCCGCGCAGCACGCCCAAGGAACAGTAAGGAGACGAGGGACACGATGCAGCTTGGAATGATCGGCCTCGGCCGGATGGGCGCGAACATCGTCCGCCGCGTGGTCAAGGACGGACACGAATGTGTGGTCTACGACCACAATCCCGACGCGGTCAAGGCGATGGAGGGTGAGGACAAAACCACCGGGGTGTCCTCGCTGAAAGAACTCGCCGAGAAGCTGAAGGCACCGCGACTGATCTGGGTTATGGTCCCGGCCGGAACCATCACGACCGGGGTGATCGACGAGCTGGCCGAGACGCTGGACTCCGGAGACATCGTCATCGACGGCGGCAACTCCTACTACCGAGACGACATCCGTCACGCAAAGACGCTGTCGGAGAAGGGAATTCACCTACTCGACTGTGGCACCAGCGGCGGCGTGTGGGGCCGGGAGCGCGGCTACTGCCTGATGATCGGCGGCGACGACGAGGCTTTCCTGCACGCCGAGCCGATCTTCGCCAGCGTCGCACCGGGCGTCGACGCCGCGGCGCGCACGCCGGGCCGCGAAGGCGAGGTCGAGCGGTCGGAGCAGGGCTATCTGCATTGCGGCCCGTCCGGCGCCGGGCACTTCGTGAAGATGGTGCACAACGGCATCGAGTACGGCATGATGGCCTCGCTCGCCGAGGGGCTGAACATCCTGCGCAACGCCGACATCGGCAAGCACGTGCAGGAGGGCGACGCCGAAACCGCGCCGCTGGAACACCCCGAGTTCTACCAGTACGACTTCGACATTCCCGAGGTCGCCGAGGTGTGGCGGCGCGGCAGCGTCATCGGCTCCTGGTTGCTGGATCTGACGGCCATCGCGTTGCACGAATCGCCGGACCTGAAGGAGTTCTCCGGCCGGGTCTCCGACTCCGGGGAGGGCCGCTGGACCGCCATCGCGGCGATCGACGAGGGAGTGCCGTCACCGGTGCTGACCACCGCGCTGCAGTCCCGCTTCGCCTCGCGCTCGCTCGACGACTTCGCCAACAAGGCACTCTCGGCGATGCGCAAGCAATTCGGCGGGCACGCCGAGAAGCCGGCGAACTAGCGGCGATCGCGAGGGCGGCGTAGCCGGGCGAAGCGGGTCGCCGCCATTGAACTAGCGGCGGTTGACGAAGGCCACCACCGCGTCGCTGAACGCGTCGTTGTCGTCGCCGGCCGCGGTGTGGCCGGCGTTGGACAGCTCGACGAATTCCGCGCGCGGGACGGTAGCCAGGAAGTGCCGCACGCCCTCCGGGCTCACCACGTCGGACAGCTTTCCGCGGATCAGCAACACGGGAATGGTCAGACTCTTGGCGGCCTGCTCGAAGCTCTCGGTGCGCAGTTCGGGATCGTCGCCGGGCTTGGTCATGAACGCCGGGTCCCAGTGCCAATACCAGCGGCCGTCGCGCAGGCGCAGGTTCTTCTTCAGGCCCTCGGGGCTGCGTGGCTTGCTCCGGTAGGGCAGGTAGGCGGCGACGGCGTCGGCCGCCTGCTCCAGCGAGTCGAAGCCGTCGAGGCCGCTGAACATGAAGTCGCGGATGCGGGCGCTGCCGCCCTTTTCGAACCGGGGCACCACGTCGACGAGCACCAATCGGGTGACCCTCGCCGGACCGGCCCGGTACGCGGCCAGGATGCCGGTCAGGCCGCCCATGCTGGCCCCGATGATGGTCACCGGGCGACCGATCGCCTCGAGGACCCGCATGACGTCGCCCGTCAGCGTCTCGATCTCGTAGTCGGCGTCGGGCGAGCGCGCGCTGTCCCCGTGTCCCCGCGAGTCGAGCGCCACCACGTGCAGCCCCTCATCGGCCAGCGTTTGACCGGTGTTCTTCCAGGAAAACCGGTTCTGGCCGCCCCCGTGCAACATCAGGATGCTCGGCCGCCCGGCACCGCCGGAGCCGCGATTCCATTCGTCGGCGACCAGGGTGATCCCGCCGACACCGGCAAACTCAACCGTCTCGGGACTGCTGCTGACGGTACTCATGCGATCTGACGTTACATAGGCCGGTTAAGCACTGTTGCGCGGGTGGACGACGCGGTGAGTTTTCGTCGGCGCCCGGGTCTAGCAATGCAGAAACGCACGAGCCGTCAAGGAGGCCGAAGGACATGCCATCGATCACCCCGTCGTTGTGGTTCGACGACAACCTGGAGGAAGCCGCCAAGTTCTACACCTCGGTGTTCCCCAACTCCCACATCGAGGGTTTCAACCAGACCACCGACGCCGGACCTGGCGAACCCGGGACCGTCCTGTCCGGCAGCTTCGTGCTGGACGGCACCCGGTTCATCGGGATCAACGGCGGTCCGCACTTCCAGTTCAGCGAAGCGGTGTCCTTCACGATCCACTGCAAGGACCAGGACGAGGTCGACTACTACTGGGACCGGTTGACCGACGGGGGCGAGGAATCGCAATGCGGCTGGCTCAAGGACCGCTTCGGGCTGAGCTGGCAAATCGTCCCGGACCGGCTCTACGAACTGATCAGCGATCCGGATCGCGACCGGGCGGCGGCGGCCACCAACGCGATGTATGGCATGCGCAAGATCGTCGTCGCCGAGCTGGAGCGGGCCGCCGCACTGCAACAGTGAAAACCGCTGATACAGCGGTGTTTTGACGCCATATCGACCAGGGTCGGTGCGTCGCGCGGCCGCACAGGTTAGGTTGATCCCTGCGGAGACGTCGAGCAGGGAGTGAACATGGCTGAACCAGGCTGGATCGACGTGACCGGGCCTGCGGGCGATCTCAAGTGCCTCACCTGGGGGCCGAACGACGGTCCCATCGCGTTGTGCCTGCATGGCTTCCCCGACACGCCCTATGGCTGGCGCAAAGTCGCGCCGCGGCTCGCGTCGGCGGGCTGGCGGGTGGTCGCGCCTTTCATGCGCGGATACGCGCCGTCGTCGATCCCGGTCGACGGCAGCTATCAGGTCGGTGCGTTGATGGACGACGCCGTGCGGGTCCGTGAGGCCGCGGGCGGCACCGACAACGACGTGATCATCGGCCACGATTGGGGCGCGATCGCCGGGACCGGGCTGGCCGCCATGCCCGACAGCCCGTTCACCAAGGCGGTGATCATGTCGGTGCCACCGTCGGCGGCGTTCCGGCGGCGCGGGGGTGGCGCCGCCGAGCGGGGCCGGCTGGCCGCGCATCTGGCGCGCCAGGTGTTCCGCAGCTGGTACATCGTGTACTTCCAATTGCCTTGGCTGCCTGAGCGTTCCGCGTCCTGGGTGTTGCCGCTGCTGTGGCGGCGGTGGTCGCCCGGTTATCGCGCCGACGAGGATCTGCGGCACGTCGACGCCGCGATCGGGGCGCCGGAGAGCTGGCGGGCGGCGCTGGGACCGTACCGCGCCACCATCCGCAACACCCGGCCGTCGGCGCGGTATGCCGAGCTGAATCAGCTGTGGACCGAAGAACCCCTGCTGCCCTGCCTGTACCTGCACGGCCGCGACGACGGTTGCATGACACCGGCTTTCACGCGCTGGGCCGAAAAGGTGTTGCCCCCGGGCAGCGAGGTCGGCATCGTCGAACATGCCGGGCACTTCCTGCAGCTTGAACAGCCCGACAAGGTCGCCGACCTGGTGCTCGGGTTCATCGGTTCGCCGGGCTGACACCGTGGCCATCGCCGTGCCGGGGCACCGGATGGCCGCCGTCGACGCGCAGTTCTACTGGATGTCGGCCAAGATCCCCAACGACGAGTTCCTGCTCTACGCCTTCGACGGCGAGCCCGCCGACTACCCGCGCGCCGTCGAGCGACTCCGCGGGCGGGCCAACGCCGCGCCGGCGCTGACGATACGGCTGAAAGACCGCGGCCGGTTGCGCTACCCGCGGTGGGTGCCGGCGGCCGTCACGCCCGAGCAGGTCGTCCGCCACGAGTTGGCCCATGACAGCTGGGACGGCGTGCTGGCCGCGGTCGCCGGCCTCGCGGCCGACCAGCTGGACATTCGCCGGACGGCCTGGCGGCTGCACGTTTTCACCCCGGTGCGCGGCATTCCGGGCGTCGCCGGACCGGGGACGGTCGCGGTGCTGCAGGTCGCGCACGCGCTGGCCGACGGCGCCCGCTCCGCAGCCATGGCGGCCTGGCTGTTCGGCAGGTCCGAGCCGGTGCCGCCGGTGCCCGTCCCACGCCCCGGCTTCCTGCCCTGGCGGGCGGTCCACGCGGCGCGGACCCACCGCGCGCTGGAACGCGACATCCGCGCGGGCCGGCTGGCCGCCGGGGCCGGGTCGCGTCCGGTGCTGCAGACGAACGCGTGTCCCGGCGGCGCCCGCGCGGCGCGGACGTTGGTGCGTCATCGCTCCCAGCTGCCGGGCCCGACGGTCACCGTGGGCGTGCTGAGCGCGATATCCCAGGCCCTCGCCAACCTGCTTGGCGGGCAATGCGATTCGCTGGGCGCCGAGGTGCCGATGGCCAAGCCCGGCGCGCCGCGGGCGTACAACCACTTCGGCAACGTCGTGGTGGGGCTGTACCCCAGCCTCGGACCGAACGCGCGCGCCGAACGGGTCGCGGCCGACCTGGCCAACGGCCGGCGCCGGTTCGAGCACCCGGCCACCCGGGCTGCCGACCTCGCGTTCGCCGCGGTGCCCGCCGGCCTATTGCGGTGGGGCATCGGGCAATTCGATGTACACGAGCGCGCGACCCAGGTGTCGGGTAACACCGTGGTGTCCAGCGTCAACCGGGGGGCGGCCGATCTGAGCTTCGGCGCGGCCCCGGTAGTGCTGACGTCGGGATATCCGGCGCTCTCGCCGATGATGGGGCTGACGCACGGTGTGCACGGCATCGGCGACACCATCGCGATCAGCGTGCACGCGGCGGCATCGGCCGTGCCCGATATCGATGCCTACCTGGCGCTGCTGGACGCGGCGCTCTAGCTATTGCGCATCACCGGATCTGGCGGCTTCTTCGCGGGTCAAACCGACGGCGCCGATCAGCTCTTCGTGCAGCTCGAACCACACGGTGTGGTAGGAGTCGATCAGCGGACGGGTCAGCCACGTCGTCTCCCCGGCCCGCACTTTGTCCAGCGCCGCAACCAGTTTCGTGCCGTAAGCGCGCAGCCTCGGCAGCTGCGCCGCGGCCGCCTCGACGATCGGCATGGTGCGGGCGTGCACGTCGTCGAGGCGGGCCAACACCGCGGCGTCGTAGTCGGCATCGTCATGGGCGTTGGGAGCGCCGCCGGGGCCGCCCTTGAGCTGCCAATCCGTCACCAGGCGTTTGAAGTCGGCGTTGACCGCGCGAAAGTCGGCATAGGCGGCGGCCATGGCGGTCGAATCGATGCCCGCGCGCTCCTCGGCGAGCAACGCCGCGAGCCTGTCGCTGCCGGCGGAGGTGATCCGTAACGTCACGCCTTCGGTCAGCAGTCCGGCCGCGGCCAGCCGCTCGACGGTGGGGGTGATGGCGGCCAGGTCGGTGCCCAGGGTCGAGGCCAGGCCGGCCGTACTCACCCGGCCCTTGAGCCGAACCGCTTGCAGCACCTCCAATTCCGTCATTGTGCTGGTTTCGATGCCAGGCGCAGCGCGGTCAGCATCACGATCAACGGGGTCGCCGAAACCACGTCGGCGTGCCCGGCGTCCAGGGCAGCGCGCACGGCGGCCTCGGAGCTGTCGTCGAGCCGCACGTGGTCGCCCGCCGGGTGGGCGCGCAGCGGGCTGAGCGGCCGCGCGATGTCGGCCAGTTCCCGCAGTTCCGGCGTATCGTCCTCCGACCACGCCGACAGGCTCAGCTTGCCTTCGCGCACTTCGCCTTCCGCGCCGTCGACGGTGATGTGCTTGCCGGCCAGCGCTGCCGCTACCCCCTGGCCGCAGCCCACCACCGCGACCCGGCCCAGTTCGCGGCTGACCACGGCCGCATGGCTGGAGGCCCCGCCGACCTCGGTGACGATGGCCTGCGCGGCCAGCATGCCCGACACATCTTCGGGCCGGGTGTGGTCACGTACCAGGATCACCGGCTCGCCGCGATCGGCGGCGCGCAGCGCCTCATCGACATCGGTGTACGCCGTTCCCGAGGCCACGCCCGGGCAGGCCGGCACTCCCTTGGCCAAAAGCGGTGCCGCCAAACGGGTCTCGGGCTGCAGCGCCGGTTGGAGCAGGGTCCGGACGTGCGCGGGGGTCACCCGCCGCAGCATCTCCGCATCGTCGATGAGTCCCTCGTGCCGCAGTTGCAGCGCCGAGCGCACCGCCGCCTGTGCCGAACGCTCCGCCGAGCGGGTCTGCAGCAGCCACAGCTTGCCGTCCTCGACGGTGAACTCGATCTCCTGGATGTCGGCCTCCAGCCGCTCCAGGCTGCCGGCGGCGGCAAGCAACTCGTCGTAAACGGCCGGCTGTTCGTCGCGCAGCGCGACGATCGGTTCGACGTCGACCGATCCCGAGACCACGTCGTCGCCCTGGCCGCCGGGCAGCCATTCGCCGAACGGCTCGTTGTTACCCGTTATGGGGTTACGCGAAAAGAACGCTCCAGCACCGGAATTGGGGCCGAGATTGCCGAAAGCCATGGCCTGCACGACGACCGCGGTGCCGTGCTGATCGTCGATTCCGTAGTGGGCGCGGTAGGCGATCGCGCGCGGCGAATTCCAGGAGGCGAACACCGCCTCGATGCCCGCGCGTAACTGTGCGTACGGATCGGAGGGCACCGATTCGTGTTCACCGACGCCGACGATGCGCCGATACATTTCCGTGAACCGCCGTCGGGTATCGCGGGCGAAGGCCTGGTCGCCGGCTGCCGCCAGCGCCTGCTCGACGGCATCGTTGATGCCGAGGTCAAGGATGGTGTCCATCATGCCCGGCATCGACTGGGTGGCTCCGGAGCGCACGCTGACCAACAGGGGCTGCGGGCCACGCCCGAACGTGCGCGAGGTTTGCGCTTCCAGCCAGCGCATCCGGTCCAGAACGTCGTCCCAGATGACGTCCATGGTGGCCACCGGGTCGGCGAGATAGCGCAGTCCCACCGCGGTGGTGATGCAGAACGCCGGCGGTACCGGCAGGTTCTGCCGGCGCATCGCGTCGATACCGTGGCCCTTGTTGCCCAGCAACTCCCGCGGGTGGCTCGACCTTCCGTCCAGCAACACCACGGAGTGCTCGATGGGCGGGACTCGTCTGCTTGACGCGTGGGTGCCGCCTCGTGCGGTACGAGCCGTGGTGCACCCCCTTTGTGGCATAACTACTGATCGGGCCGACGTCGGAACGCCCGCAATGTTCCCACACGGACCAGCGGATTAAGCGACGTAGCTGCTCGGCGGCTCTTGTCCTGCCACCCATCCCATGATCTAGGTTTACAACTATGACTTCATATGACACGTTCCATGACGTCGGAGTACTGATCCTGCGGCTGGTGTTGGGCGTGACTTTGGCTGCGCACGGCTACAACAAGTTCTTCGGCGGGGGACGCATCCCCGGCACCGCGCGCTGGTTCGAAAGCATCGGCATGAAGCCCGGTAAGTTCCACGCCACCGTGGCGGCGACCACCGAAATGGCCGCCGGCCTGGGACTGGCCGCCGGCTTTCTGACCCCGATCCCGGCGGCGGGCTTCGTCTCGCTGATGCTGGTCGCGGCCTGGACCGTGCACCGCGCCAACGGCTTCTTCATCGTCAAGGAGGGCTGGGAGTACAACCTGGTGCTGGCGGTCAGCGCCGTGGGCGTGGCCACCCTGGGCTCGGGCAAGTACAGCCTGGACTACCTGGTCTTCGGGAAGAACTGGTTCGACGGCTGGCAGGGTCTAGCGATCTCGGCGGGGCTTGGCCTGCTTGGGGCGATCGGCCAATTGGCGATCTTCTATCGGCCGCCGGCCAAGCAAGCCGGTTGATCTCGCCGCTGATGTCGCCTGGCGATACGCTGCAGCTCAGAGCGCCTCTATAAGAGGCGCCGTGCGCGACTAGGAGTTAAACTCACCGCCGTAGCTCTTTGCCCAGCAAAGGAGGCACCCATGGCCCGCCTGCGTTCCCGACTGGCCCGCGCGGGCGTGGTTACCGCCATGACCGGTCTGACCGCCACTGGGTTAGCCACGACGGCCGCGGCCGACCCCGCCAATAATCCGGCCGACGTGCAGACGCTGATGAGCCACCTCTCGGGCGGCTACACCCCCGCCGACTGCCACCCCGCCGGCGCGCACTCCGCCGTGGCGGTAGCCGCGGTCAACTGTGACAACTACAGTCACGATCCCGGCGGCCCCTGGAACGCGGATTACCTGCTGTACGCCAACACCGACGATCTGAACGCCGACTTCCAGCGCAGCCTCACGGAGGCCCCGCAGACTCCGGCGCAACCGTTCCCTGATGGCACCAAGGGGCCCACCGAGTGGAATCGCGGCGGCCATAACGGGTCGGTGGTGTTCCTCGGCACCGGCCGAGACGACGGCGTCTATCTGGTCTGGACGGACATCCCCGCGCGGACGCTGGTGGTCGCCGAGCAGGGCATCGCCCCGGAGAGCACCCAAGCCGCTCTGTACGACTGGTGGCAGGCCGAAGGCGTTCGCTGATTCGAGTTCGCACCAATTGTGGAGGTGGTCGAATGGTCTCGGAGGAAAGAGCTACTCGGGGTGCGCCACCGCGCCACAAAGCCGCGCTGCGGCTCTATACATTCACCAGCGAAAAATTAGGATCGGGTGCCATGGCGAATCGAACGGGCAGGGCCGCAATGTGCGTTGGCGCCGTCCTTGCACTGGGACTCGGGGGCATCGGTGGTGTGGGTATTGCGCGTACCAACGCCGCCCCCGCGCCGATCGAGGTCGCCCCTGCGCCGATCGCGGCCCCGACGCCCGCATCGCCCGACGGCGTTTGCTGCAACGACGCCGTCCAACCCCAAGCAAGCGGCTCGGACTGCATAATCGGCCTGAACTGCGGCCAAATTCGGCCGCGTCCTCGCCGGACGGCGCCGGCGCCCCTTCCTCCGCCTCCTCCGCAGCAATAGTCTTACCCGGCGCTGCCTTCGCTCGGGTCTGACCGCTCGAGCTTTACGTCGTGCCGTCTCCCTCGCTCAGTAGATCCTCGGGGTGATGGAAGGTGTTGGTCCGCGGTTGCCCGCGGTCGAGGTGTGGTGGTGGGATCCATTCGGTGTCGCCGTTGGCGCGTTTTCGGGTGGTCCAGCCCTTCTCGAGGAGGCGGTGGTGGGGTCCGCA
>NZ_LZLU01000177.1:0-39271 GCF_001673415.1 Mycobacterium sp. 1165196.3
TGTCGCGCTACGGCCTGGTGGCGTGCGCGTCGTCGCTGGATCAGGGCGGCCCGTGCGCGCGCACGGTGCTCGACACCGCACTGCTGCACCAGGTGATCGCCGGGCATGACCCCCGCGACTCCACGTCGGTGGACGCGGCGGTGCCCGACGTCGTGGGCGCCGCCCGGGCCGGCGCGGACGGTGACCTCAAGGGCGTGCGCGTCGGAGTGGTCAAGCAGCTACGCGGCGAGGGTTATCAGCCCGGGGTGTTGAGCGCGTTCGAGGCCGCCGTCGAGCAGCTGACCGCCCTGGGCGCCGACGTGAGCGAGGTCGACTGCCCCCACTTCGAGTACGCGCTGGCCGCCTACTACCTGATCCTGCCGTCGGAGGTGTCGAGCAACCTGGCCCGCTTCGACGCGATGCGCTACGGGCTGCGGGTCGGCGACGACGGCAGCCACAGCGCCGAGGAGGTGATGGCGTTGACGCGGGCTGCCGGTTTCGGGCCGGAGGTCAAGCGGCGCATCATGATCGGCACGTATGCGTTGTCGGCCGGCTACTACGACGCGTATTACAACCAGGCGCAGAAGGTGCGCACGCTGATCGCCCGCGACCTGGACGAGGCCTATCGCTCGGTGGACGTGGTGGTGTCGCCCGCGACCCCGACCACGGCGTTTCGGCTGGGGGAGAAGGTCGACGATCCGCTGGCGATGTATCTGTTCGACCTGTGCACGCTGCCGCTGAATCTGGCGGGGCACTGCGGCATGTCGGTGCCGGCCGGTCTGTCGCCGGACGACGACCTGCCCGTCGGGCTGCAGATCATGGCGCCGGCGCTGGCTGACGACCGGCTCTACCGGGTCGGCGCCGCCTACGAGGCGGCCCGCGGGCCGCTGCCCTCGGCGCCCACCGTCTAGTGAGCCGTCGCGGCTAATCGCGCCATAACCCCGCCGTCCCAGGCAAGATGAAACCATGCGGATCGGAGTGCTCACCGGAGGCGGCGACTGCCCCGGACTCAACGCGGTCATCCGGGCGGTGGTGCGAACCTGCGACGCGCGGTACGGCTCGTCGGTGGTCGGATTCCAGGACGGCTGGCGCGGATTGCTGGAGAACCGCCGCGTCCAGCTGCAGAACGACGATCGCAACGACCGTCTGCTGGCCAAGGGCGGAACCATGCTGGGCACCGCCCGCGTGCATCCCGACAAACTGCGCGCCGGGCTGAACCAGATCAAGCAGACCCTGGACGACAACGGAATCGACGTCCTGATCCCCATCGGCGGGGAGGGCACGCTGACGGCCGCGCACTGGCTCTCGGAGGAGAATGTTCCCGTGGTCGGTGTCCCCAAGACCATCGACAACGACATCGATTGCACCGACGTGACTTTCGGCCATGACACCGCGCTGACCGTGGCCACCGACGCCATCGACCGGCTGCACAGCACCGCCGAATCGCACCAGCGGGTCATGCTGGTCGAGGTGATGGGCCGCCACGCCGGCTGGATCGCGCTGAACGCCGGTCTGGCGTCGGGCGCACACATGACCCTGATCCCCGAGCAGCCCTTCGACGTCGAAGAGGTCTGCCGGCTGGTGAAAAGGCGCTTCCAGCGCGGAGATTCGCACTTCATCTGCGTGGTCGCCGAGGGCGCCAAGCCCATTCCCGGTTCGATTGCGTTGCGAGAAGGCGGGATTGACGAATTCGGCCACGAGAAGTTCACCGGCGTGGCCGCCCAGCTCGGCGCCGAGGTGGAGAAGCGGATCAACAAGGACGTCCGGGTGACCGTGCTCGGTCACGTCCAGCGGGGCGGTACCCCGACGGCCTACGACCGGGTGTTGGCCACCCGGTTCGGGGTGAATGCGGCCGACGCCGCGCACGCCGGGGAATACGGCCAGATGGTGTCGCTGCGCGGGCAGGATATCGGCCGCGTTCCGTTGGCCGACGCGGTGCGTCAGCTCAAGCTGGTCCCCGATAGCCGCTACGACGACGCCGCCGCGTTCTTCGGTTAGACGCGCCCACAGGGCGAACATTCGGTGGACCGCAGAGAACCGCGGCCTGAATTAGCCCGCTAACGATCCAGGTGGTTTGCGATCGCCACCTTTTCGTGGTTTCCGGACCGGCCGTGAGGGGTTATACCGGGAGTATGAGCCACCGCGGTGCGATTCGCGGAGTCGTTCAGCAATCCGCGGCAGCGGGGGGACCACCGGTTCCGCCGAACCATAAGCCGGGCCCGCCCAGGCGCCGCGCCGGCGCCGACCCCGCGGCGGCCACCGTGCCGCAGGCCCGCGGACCGCATCGACACCCGGGCGGACCGCCACCGCCGCCACCACCGCGCCGGCCGGCCCGGCCGGCGGCGGCGCGCCCCGAGCCGATGCTGGGGGCGACGGCGCTGGACCGCTTCGACACGCAAGACACCGCCGCCAATCGGTTCGACTGGCGGCAGCTGCTGCACCGCGTGACCGGCATCGAGCTTGGCCCGGGCAAGAACACGGCGTACGAGAACGAGCTGCGGCGGCGCATCCGCGCAACCGTCGGCGGTGCCTTCCCGATCGCCGTGCTCAACCTCAAGGGCGGGGTCGGTAAGACCACGGTGGTGGAGGCGCTGGGGTCGACGTTCGCGGCGGTACGCGACGACCGGGTGCTCGCCCTCGACATCGACGCCGGCGACCTGTCGGAACGCCACGGTCGCCGCAACCCGCACAGCCTGGCCGACCTGTTGCACGGCAACCCGGCGCCGCAGTACGAGGACATTCGCGCGCTGACGTACATGAACGGCTTCGGCCTGGAAGTGCTCGGGCTGCCGGACAGCGACTGGCGCCTGGAACGGCACGACATGCTGCGGGCTTTCTCGATGCTGCGAAACCAGTATTCGGTGGTGTTGGTCGACTGTGTGAAAACGCTCAATTCCGCTGTGATGGACGCTGTTCTGCCGGAATCGCGTGCCCTGGTGGTGGTGACCAGTCCCGCCATCGATGCGATACGCAAAACTCGGGCGACGCTGGATTGGTTGTGCCACAACGGCTATCAATCCCTGATGCAGTGGACGGTGCTGGCCGTCAACCATGTCGAGCCGGCCAAGGTCGACGCCGTGGCCGTCACCGAACTCGACCGGCTGTCCGCCCGCGTCGGGGCCACGGTGGCGCTGCCGTTCGATCGGCACGTCCACGAGGGACGAAAGATCGCGCTGGACCGATTGAGCAAGGAGAGCCGGCGCAGCTATCTCGAGCTGGCTGCCGCGCTGGCCGAGATGTTCCCCGGCAGGGGAGGGGAGCGCGCTCGCGATCACCACTAGGTTGATCGGGGTGACCCGCTTCGCCCGGCTCCGCCGCGCTCGCGATCACCACTTGGTTGGTCGGTGGTGACCCGCTTCGCCCGGCTCCGCCGCGCTCGCGATCACCACTAGGTTGGTCGGTGGTGACCCGCTTCGCCCGGCTCCGCCGCGCTCGCGATCACCATTAGGATCGAGCGCATGAGTGTTGCCGCCAGCGCCGATCTGATGGACTTCGACGACGTCATCGCCCGTTTCGATCCGGTACTCGGCCTCGAGGTGCACGTGGAGCTGTCCACCGTCACCAAGATGTTCTGCGGATGCACCACCGCGTTCGGCGCCGAACCCAACACCCAGGTGTGCCCGGTGTGCCTGGGCCTGCCCGGCTCGCTGCCCGTGCTCAACCAGGCCGCGGTCGAGTCGGCCATTCGCATCGGGCTGGCGCTGAACTGCGAGATCGTCCCGTGGTGCCGCTTCGCCCGGAAGAACTACTTCTACCCGGACCAGCCCAAGAACTACCAGATTTCGCAATACGACGAGCCGATCGCCATCAACGGCTTCCTGGAGGCGCCGCTGGAGGACGGCACCACCTGGCGGGTCGAGATCGAGCGCGCGCACATGGAGGAAGACACCGGCAAGCTCACCCACATCGGCAGTGAGACGGGTCGCATCCACGGCGCGACCACGTCGCTGATCGACTACAACCGCGCCGGCGTGCCGCTGATCGAAATCGTCACCAAGCCCATCGAGGGCGCCGGAGCCCGGGCGCCGCAGATCGCCCGCGCCTATGTGACGGCGTTGCGAGACCTGTTGCGCGCCTTAGGCGTATCCGACGTCCGCATGGACCAGGGCTCCATGCGATGTGACTCCAATGTGTCGCTCAAACCCACCGGTGCGAGCGAGTTCGGCACCCGGACCGAGACCAAGAACGTCAACTCGCTCAAGAGCGTCGAGGTGGCGGTGCGCTACGAAATGCAGCGCCAGGCCGCGGTTCTGGCCTCGGGTGGTCGAATCATCCAGGAAACCCGGCACTTTCACGAGACCGGTGGCTACACGAGCCCGGGCCGCACCAAAGAAACGGCCGAGGACTACCGGTATTTCCCCGAGCCGGACCTCGAGCCCGTCGCGCCCAGCCGCGAACTGGTCGAGCGGCTGCGCGCGTCCATCCCCGAGCTGCCGTGGTTGAGCCGCAAGCGCATTCAGGACGAGTGGGGCATCTCCGACGAGGTGATGCGCGACCTGGTCAACGCCGGGGCGATCGAATTGGTCACCGCGACCATCGCGCACGGCGCCTCCAGCGAACAGGCCCGCGCCTGGTGGGGAAACTTCTTGATGCAGAAGGCCAACGAGGCCAACGTGGCGCTGGACGAGCTGGCCATAACGCCGGCCCAGGTCGCCGCCGTCGTGGCGCTGGTGGACGAGGGCAAGCTGTCCACCAAGCTGGCCCGTCAGGTCGTCGAGGGCGTGCTGGCCGGGGAGGGCGAGCCCGACGAGGTGATGACCGCGCGCGGTCTGGCCCTGGTGCGTGACGACTCGGTGACCCAGGCCGCCGTCGATGAGGCGTTGGCCGCCAATCCCGATGTGGCAGAAAAGATTCGCGGCGGCAAGGTGGCCGCGGCCGGCGCGATCGTCGGCGCGGTGATGAAGGCCACCCGCGGCCAGGCCGACGCCGCGCGGGTACGCGAATTGGTGTTGGCCGCCTGCGGCCAGGGCTGACCCGGCCTAGCTGCGCGTCGAGCGTGTGATCCACGGCGCGACACGCCGATACGCCGTCGTAAACTGCACACTCGGCGGATCGAGAACCGGCCTAGCTCTTGTCGTCGCTGTTGCGCGGGAAACCGCCGCCCTGTGGGAAGAGCGGGAACACCACGTCGTCCAGCTTCTCGGCATCTCCGGCCGTCTTGTTGACGGTTGCGCCCCAGACGTTTCCATCCGGCGACATGCGCAGCGCCCAGGCGTGGGCGTGGGTGTCCTTGCGGACGACGTCGGGTTCACCGGTGACCGCGCCGGTGGCCGGCGCCAGCCGGACCGCGACCGTCAGCTTGGTGTTGATCAAGTTGACCAGCACGGTCCCGTCCATCGCGGCGCAGCCTGCCACGCCGGGTTTGTCCGGCCAGGTCCACACCGTGGACACATCGGACGTTTTGGTGATGCGCTGCAACCGATCTGCCGTCGGGGTGCGGTCGGCGACGTACAGCGAGCCGTCAACCGGGTCGGTGCACAGGCCGCCGCCGGCACCCACGCCGGACAGCGCCGTCGTCGGCGGCGCCTGGCCCACGGTGGTCGGCTGCTCGATCCGCAGCACCTTGCCGGCCAGCGACTTGGGGTCGGCGGCCAGCGCCGGATTGCCCGCGTCGCCGGTCATCACGACCAGCGTGGTGGGGCTGGTGAAGATCAACGCGCCGGTGTTTCCGGTGGCGCCCTTGGGGATCCCGGTCAGGATGTCCTTGGGGATGTCGCCGTCGGCCACGCGGATCACCCGGTTGTCGGTGGGCGTGCTGATGTAGGCGTACATCAGGCGGTCCTGGGTGTAGGTGGGCGACATCACGATGTCCATCAAACCGCCGTCGCCGGACGAGTCGACCGGGATCACCGTCTTCACCTTCGGTTCGGCGTTGACCGAGATCTCCTTGACCGCGCCGGTGGTGCGCTCGGCGACCAGCGCGGTTTTGCTGTCCGGGCCCATGATCAGGCCACTGGTGCTCTCCAGGCAGCCCTGCATCACGCCGGGGGCGGGGCACGCCTTGGGGAACGGCGTGGGCGGCAGCGGCGGCGGCGGGGGAGGCGTCGAGCTGGGTTGCGGCTTGAGCTCGGGCGCGGTGGTGAACGGCTGCGATTGGGCGTCGTTGAAGCGCGCGCAACCGCTTGTCACCAGCACGAGGGCGCACAGCGCGGCGAACCCGCGCCGAACCGACCGCCCCGCTCGCCCTAGTCGCATGACCGTCAGGCTACGGACACTGTCGGCGGCGCCGCCACACACGTCCCTCGTGCCCGCCGCCGAAGGCCCGATCGGAGGCCGGCCGCGCGCCACCGTCGACCATGCGCGATCTCGCGTCACGGACCGCCAAAACGGGCCCGGAAGGCGATTTCGGGTCGATCCGGCCCGGTTTGACGGGCAAACCACCGATTGCCAGGCGAAAGCGCCGCTCAAATCCCCAATTCAGGACGGAATGCCCTTACCCTGACACCCGTGACCAGTCAACCGAATGACGCACATTGGCAACGCCCCGGCGAATCCCCGGAGCCGACCCCGGGACGCCCCGCCTCGGCGCGGCTGGTCGATCCCGAAGATGACCTGACGCCGGTCGGCTATCCCGGCGACTTCAACCCGTCCACCGGGACCACCACCGTCATCCCGTACGGCGCCGCCGCCGCGGTCGCCGGCTCCGGGGCCGGGGGCTACAACCTGCTGGAACAGCAGGAGCCCCTGCCCTACGTGCAGCCGCATTCGGCGGCCCGGAACGCGGCTCCCGAGGCCGACCTCGCCGACGACGAACACCACGACCGGCTGCACGATGTCGGCCGGCGCGGAACGCAGCACCTCGGTTTGCTGCTGCTGCGCGTCGGGCTGGGCGTGGTGCTCGGCGCCCACGGGCTGCAGAAGCTGTTCGGCTGGTGGGGTGGCTCGGGCGTGACGGGCTTCAAGAACTCACTGTCCGATGTCGGCTACCAGCACGCGGACATCCTCGCCTACGTGAGCGCCGGCGGTGAGGTCGTGGCGGGTGTGCTGCTGGTACTGGGCTTGTTCACGCCGGTCGCCGCGGCGGGCGCGTTGGCGTTCTTGATCAACGGCCTGCTGGCCAGCGTCTCGGTGCGGCCGCATACCCGCAACTTCTCGTTCTTCCTGCCCGAGGGCCACGAATACCAGATCACCCTGATCGTGCTGGCCGTCGCGGTCGTGCTGTGCGGACCCGGCCGGTACGGCCTGGACGCGCGCCGCGGTTGGGCGCATCGGCCCTTCATCGGCTCCTTTGTCGCGCTGCTGGCCGGCATCGCCGCCGGTGTCGGGGTGTGGGTGGCGCTCAACGGCGTGAATCCGATCGGCTGACCAGCCACGTCACTGGTAGGGGTTGGGGACCCGCCCGGCGCTGGCCTGCGTCAGCTGCGGCAGCGTGGAGAACGTGACCGCGGGCAACCGCAGCTCTTCGCCGCTCTTGAGGCGCGCGCGACCCCACGAACCGCGGTGGAAACGCAGCCCGTCGATCTCCTCCCAGGGCACCTGCCGGCTGCCCAGCAGCGTCCGGACGGTCACGCCCCGGTCGTCGGCGACGGTGCGTAGCCGGATGATCAACGCCGACAGCAGTATCGGCAGGATCAGCAGCGGCAACGACGGCGCCCAGAGCATCACCGGTATCAGCAACCCCAGCGTCAAGAACCCGACGGCCAGATGCGCGATCGGCGACACCTTGATCACGACGGGCGCCTGGGACGGGGTTTGGGGAGACGAGCCGCTAGCCACCCCACCATCATTTCACCCCGCGCGCGGGACCGGTTCCGGCCGCACTCACCCGGCGTAACGGCGGTCAACCCGCCTGGTGAGCGGGCACGGATTTGACTGCTGAGCTGTGCGAAGGCTACCGTCGGACGCTATGGATACCGCCGGAAAGCCCGGGATGCTCGTAGTAATTAGTCGGCGCGTTGGCGGCTGACTTGCGTTTGAGCATGTGAAGCAATCCAGCACCAACGCGCAACCCTCGTGCAGCAGATGAGCTGTCGGGGGTTTTTTGTTGCCCCAGCGAGATTCCCGGAAATGAATAAGGACGAAAACGACAGTGAGCGCTCCCATCAGGCAGCAGCCCGCCGCGACACCGGACGCTGCCGACATCGCCACGGACGCGGCCAAGCCCGCCGCGAAGTCTGCGGCCGGTAAGCCGAAACGCATTGGGCCCGAACAACTTACCGGCGCCCAATCGGTGATTCGTTCGCTGGAGGAACTCGGCGTAGAGGTCATCTTCGGCATTCCCGGCGGCGCGGTGCTGCCCGTCTATGACCCGCTGTTCGACTCGCAGAAGCTGCGCCACGTGCTGGTCCGTCACGAGCAGGGCGCCGGCCACGCCGCCAGCGGCTACGCCCACGCCACCGGCAAGGTCGGTGTCTGCATGGCGACCTCGGGCCCCGGCGCGACCAACCTGGTGACCCCGCTGGCCGACGCCCAGATGGACTCGATTCCCGTGGTGGCCGTGACCGGCCAGGTCGGACGCTCGCTGATCGGCACCGACGCCTTCCAGGAAGCCGACATCTCGGGCATCACGATGCCGATCACCAAGCACAACTTCCTGGTCCGCTCGGGTAACGAGATCCCGCAGGTGCTGGCCGAGGCGTTCCACATCGCCTCCTCGGGGCGTCCCGGAGCGGTGCTGGTCGACATCCCCAAGGACGTGCTGCAGGGCCAGTGCACGTTCAGCTGGCCGCCCCGCCTGGACTTGCCCGGCTACAAGCCGAACACCAAACCGCACAGCCGGCAGATCCGGGAGGCCGCCAAACTGATCGCGGCCTCCCGCAAGCCGGTGCTCTACGTCGGCGGCGGGGTCATCCGCGGTGACGCGACCGAGCAGCTGCGCGAGCTGGCCGAGCTGACCGGCATCCCCGTGGTGACCACGCTGATGGCGCGCGGCGCGTTCCCCGACAGCCACAAGCAGCACATGGGCATGCCCGGCATGCACGGCACCGTCGCCGCGGTGGCCGCCCTGCAGCGCAGCGACCTGCTGATCGCGCTGGGGACCCGCTTTGATGACCGGGTGACCGGGAAGCTGGACACCTTCGCCCCGGAAGCCAAGGTCATTCACGCCGACATCGACCCCGCCGAGATCGGCAAGAACCGCCACGCCGACGTGCCGATCGTGGGCGACGTCAAGGCCGTCATCATCGAGCTGCTCGAGTTGCTGCGCCACGACGGGATCCCCGGCAAGCTCGACATGACCGAGTGGTGGGCCTACCTCAACGAGGTCCAGTCCACCTATCCGCTGAGCTACGGGCCGCAGAGTGACGGCAGCCTCGGCCCGGAATACGTCATCGAAAAGCTCGGCCAGATCGCCGGTCCCGACGCCCTGTACGTCGCCGGTGTGGGCCAGCACCAGATGTGGGCGGCCCAGTTCATCTCCTACGAGAAGCCGCGCACCTGGCTGAACTCGGGCGGGTTGGGCACCATGGGTTTCGCCATCCCGGCGGCCATGGGAGCCAAGATGGCGCGCCCCGAGGCCGAGGTGTGGGCCATCGACGGCGACGGCTGTTTCCAGATGACCAACCAGGAGCTGGCCACCTGCGCGATCGAAGGCGTGCCGATCAAGGTGGCGCTGATCAACAACGGCAACCTGGGCATGGTGCGCCAGTGGCAGACGCTGTTCTACGAGGAGCGCTACTCGCAGACCGATCTGGCGACGCATTCGCATCGGATCCCGGACTTCGTGAAGCTGGCCGAGGCGCTGGGTTGCGTCGGATTGCGTTGCGAGCGTGAGGAAGACGTGGAAGACGTGATTAACCAGGCGCGTGCGATCAACGACCGCCCGGTGGTGATCGACTTCATCGTCGGCGCCGACGCGCAGGTGTGGCCGATGGTGGCCGCCGGTACCAGCAACGACGAGATCCAGGCGGCCCGCGGCATCCGTCCGCTGTTCGACGACGAGAGCGAAGGGCACGCCTGATGCAAACGCATACCCTCTCGGTGCTGGTCGAGGACAAACCCGGTGTGCTCGCCCGCGTGGCGGCGCTGTTCAGTCGGCGCGGCTTCAACATCGAATCGCTGGCGGTCGGTGCCACCGAGCAAAAGGACATGTCGCGGATGACGATCGTGGTCTCCGCCGAGGAGACCCCGCTCGAGCAGATCACCAAGCAGCTCAACAAGCTGATCAACGTCATCAAGATCGTCGAGCTCGATGACGACAACTCGGTGTCGCGGGAATTGGCGTTGATCAAGGTCCGCGCCGACGCGGGCACCCGCAGTCAGGTCATCGAGGCGGTGAACCTGTTCCGCGCCAAGGTGATCGACGTTTCCACCGAGGCGTTGACGATCGAGGCGACGGGCGACCGCGGCAAGATCGAGGCGCTGCTGCGGATCCTGGAACCTTTCGGGATCCGTGAAATCGTCCAATCGGGAGTGGTGGCGCTGTCTCGCGGTCCACGCGGAATCGGCACGGCCAAGTAACAGACAAGGAGATATTCAACAGTGGCACTAGAAATGTTCTACGACGACGATGCGGACCTGACGATCATCCAGGGTCGCAAGGTCGGTGTCATCGGATACGGCAGCCAAGGACACGCGCACTCGCTGAGCCTGCGCGACTCCGGCGTGCAGGTGAAGGTGGGCCTGAAGGAGGGGTCGAAGTCGCGGGCCAAGGTCGAAGAGCAGGGCCTGGACGTGGACACCCCCGCCGAGGTCGCCAAGTGGGCCGACGTGATCATGCTGCTGGCGCCCGACACCGCGCAGGCCGACATCTTCAAGAACGACATCGAACCCAACCTCAAGGATGGGGACGCGTTGTTCTTCGGCCACGGCCTCAACATCCACTTCGACCTGATCAAGCCGCCGGCCAACGTCACCATCGCCATGGTGGCACCGAAGGGCCCGGGGCACCTGGTGCGCCGCCAGTTCGTCGACGGCAAGGGTGTGCCCGCGCTGATCGCCGTCGACCAGGACCCGAACGGCGACGGCGAGGCGCTGGCCCTGTCCTATGCCAAGGCCATCGGCGGCACCCGCGCCGGCGTCATCAAGACCACCTTCAAGGACGAGACCGAGACGGACCTGTTCGGTGAGCAGGCCGTGTTGTGCGGTGGCACAGAGGAATTGGTGAAGACCGGTTTCGACGTGATGGTCGAGGCGGGCTACCCGCCGGAGATGGCCTACTTCGAGGTGCTGCACGAGCTCAAGCTGATCGTCGACCTGATGTACGAGGGCGGCATCGCGCGGATGAACTACTCGGTGTCCGACACCGCGGAGTTCGGCGGCTACCTGTCCGGTCCGCGCGTGATCGACGCCGGCACCAAGGAGCGGATGCGCGAGATCCTGCGCGACATCCAAAGCGGCGAGTTCACCAAGAAGTTGGTCGCCAACGTCGAGGGTGGCAACAAGCAGCTCGAGCAGTTGCGCAAGGAGAATGCCGAGCACCCCATCGAGGTCACCGGCAAGAAGCTGCGCGACCTGATGAGCTGGGTCGACCGGCCGATCACCGAGACCGCCTAGCGCTTTCGCGCTACCTGGGACCGCCGCCCGCGAAACTTAAACTACGGCGACCGTTTACGGCGTGTCGTGTGCGTGGTTTAAGTGTCGCGGAGCCGGTCGGCGATCGTCACCACCCGAATGGCCAGATGCTCGAGGGCCGTGTCGGTGACCTCACCGATGTCCTCGATGTTGTCGTGGGTGGTGACCAGGCTCGCCCCGTAGGGATTGCCGTCGACGAACTTCGACGGGTCGGTGTAGCCCGGGGGCACGATGATGCCGCCGAAATGCATCAGCGTGATGTACAGCGAGAGCAGGGTGGATTCCTGACCGCCGTGCACGGTGTTCGATGACGTGAAGCCCGCGTACACCTTGTCGGCGAGTTTGCCCTGCGCCCACAGCCCGCCCAGCGAGTCGAGGAACGCGCGCAATTGCGCTGCCGGAGAGCCGAAGCGGGTCGGTGAACCGAAGATCACCGCGTCGGCCCAGACGATGTCGTCGCCAGTGGCGGCCGGAAGGTCTTTGGTGGCCTCGTAATTGGCCGTCCAGGCCGGGTTGTGGGCGAAGGATTCGGGATCCTGCGTTTCGGCGATGTGTCTCAGGCGGACCTCGGCCCCCGCCTTCTCGGCCGCGGCGGCAACGCGCTGCGCCATCGTGGTGCCATGGCCGGTGGCCGAGTAGTAGATGATCGCGAGTTTCGTCACGGCGTCATCGTAGGCCGCAGATCCGGCATCGTGTCGATCCCGAATTCCCGGTGCAACAACGTGCGCGCCGCGTAGTAGCCGGCCATGCCGTGCACACCGCCGCCGGGCGGAGTGGCCGCGGAACACAGATAGACCTTGGGAACCGGTGTGCGCCACGGGTTTAACCGCGGCGTCGGCCCGGCGATCGCCCGCCAGGCCGAGTTGCCGCCCACCCCGATGTCGCCGCCGACGTAGTTCGCGTTGTGCTCGCACAACCGCGCGGCCGGCACCGCGCGCGCGGCCACCACCACGTCACGGAAGCCGGGGGCGAAGCGCTCGACCACCGCGGTCACCGCTTCGATCGCGTCGACGGTGGACCCCGACGGCACGTGGGCATAAGTCCAAAACGGGCGGCGGCCGGCGGCGTCGATGCGGCCGGGGTCGGCGACGTGCGGCGACGCCGCCAGCACCATGGGCCACTGCGCGTGCCGGCCGGCGGCGATGTCGGCCTCGGCGCGCGCCATCTGGGCTCGGCTGCCGCCGAGGTGCAGCGTCGGGGCCTGCCGCAGCCGCTCGTCCGACCACGGGATCTCGTCGCTCAGCACGAAATCCACCTTCGCGACGCCGGGGCCAAACGTGTAGCGCCGCAACGCTTTCGCGTAGCGGGCGGGCAGGGCGTCACCGTAGATCCGCAGCAGCGCGGTCGGCGCGGTGTCGAAGGCCACGACCCCGTCAGGCGGTTCGGTGACCTCCGTGCCCGCCGTCAGCTCGCCACCGTGTGCGCGCAGGTCGGCGATCAGGGCGTCGGTGATCGCCTGACTGCCGCCCACCGGGATCGGCCAGCCGACCGAATGCGCCAGGGTGGCCAGCATCATCCCGGCGCCGGCCGCGGTCAGCGACGGCATCCGCGAAATGATATGGGCGGCAACGCCGGTGAACAGTGCGCGGGCGTCCTCGCCGGCCAACGTCCCCCACGCCGGGGTCCCCTGGGCCAGCATCCGCAGGCCCAGCCGCAGCGCCGAGGGCAGCGAGTTTGGGATGGACCGTTTGTCGCCCAGCAGCAGGGCCACCACGTCGTCGGAACGCTCGACCAGCGGACCCAGCAGGCGCCTGAAGGACGCACCGTGCTCGAGCTCGGCGCAGGTGCGGTCCAGGTCGCGGTAGGCGATGGCCGCCGGACGCCCGGGCAGCGGGTTGGCGTAGGAGATGTCCGGCACCGTCAGACGCACGCCGCGCGCGCGCAAATCGAATTCGGCGAAGAACGGCGACGCCAACGCCAGGGGGTGCACCGCCGAGCAGATGTCGTGCAAGACTCCCGCAGAATCTGGGTCGGGTGCGGTGCGCGCGCCCCCGCCAAACGTCGGCTGAGCTTCGACGACCTGCACTTTCAGACCGGCCCGGGCGCAGATTACGGCAGCGGTCAGCCCATTGGGTCCGCTGCCGACGATGGTGACGTCCACGCGTCAATTACAGCCGATAGGCTGGCCGGGTGAATCTGCCTGTTGTACTCATTGCCGACAAACTCGCCGAATCAACCGTCGCCGCCCTCGGTGACCAGGTCGAGGTGCGCTGGGTAGACGGCCCCGACCGGGAGAAGCTGCTGGCGGCCGTGCCGGAGGCCGATGCGCTCCTGGTGCGTTCGGCCACCACGGTCGACGCCGAGGTGCTGGCGGCGGCGCCCAAGCTGAAGATCGTCGCCCGCGCCGGGGTGGGTCTGGACAACGTCGACGTCGACGCCGCCACCGAGCGCGGTGTGCTGGTGGTGAACGCGCCGACGTCGAACATCCACAGCGCCGCCGAGCACGCGCTGGCGCTGTTGCTGTCGGCGGCCCGCCAGGTGCCGGCCGCCGACGCCTCACTGCGCGAGCACGCCTGGAAGCGGTCGTCGTTCTCGGGCACCGAGATCTTCGGCAAGACGGTCGGCGTGGTGGGCCTGGGCCGGATCGGGCAGTTGGTCGCCCAGCGGCTCAGCGCCTTCGGGACTCACCTGATCGCCTACGACCCCTACGTGTCGCCGGCCCGGGCCGCGCAGCTGGGCATCGAACTGTTGACGCTGGACGAGCTGCTGGGCCGCGCCGACTTCATCTCGGTGCACCTGCCGAAGACACCCGAGACCGCGGGCCTGATCGACAAGGACGCGCTGGCCAAGACCAAGCCGGGCGTCATCATCGTCAACGCGGCTCGCGGTGGTCTGGTCGACGAGGCGGCGCTGGCCGACGCGGTGCGCAGCGGCCACGTCCGCGCGGCCGGCATCGACGTCTTCTCCAAGGAACCCTGCACCGACAGCCCGCTGTTCGAGCTGCCGCAGGTGGTGGTCACGCCGCATCTGGGGGCATCGACCGAAGAGGCGCAGGACCGGGCCGGCACCGACGTCGCGGCGAGCGTGAAGCTCGCTCTGGCCGGGGAATTCGTCCCCGACGCGGTCAACGTCGGCGGCGGGGTGGTCAATGAGGAGGTGGCGCCCTGGCTGGACCTGGTGCGCAAGCTCGGGTTGCTGGCCGCCACGCTTTCCGACGGCCCGCCGGTCTCCTTGTCGGTGCAGGTGCGCGGCGAGCTCGCCTCCGAAGACGTTGAGGTGCTTAAGCTTTCGGCCCTACGCGGGTTGTTCTCGGCCGTCGTCGAGGGGCCGGTGACGTTCGTCAACGCACCGGCGCTGGCCGAAGAACGCGGCATCACCGCCGAGATCGGCACGGCCTCGGAGAGCCCGAACCACCGCAGCGTGGTCGACGTGCGCGCGGTCGCGCCCGACGGCACCGCCGTTAACGTTGCGGGCACCCTGTCGGGCCCGCAGCTGGTGGAGAAGATCGTGCAGATCAACGGCCGCAACTTCGATCTGCGTGCCCGCGGTATCAACCTGGTGATCAACTATGTCGACCAGCCCGGCGCGCTGGGCAAGATCGGCACCCTGCTCGGTTCGGCCGGGGTGAACATCGAGGCCGCGCAACTCTCCGAGGACGCCGAGGGCCCGAGTGCGACGATCCTGCTGCGTCTGGACCGTGACGTGCCGGGCGACGTGCGGGCCGAAATCGGCGCGGCCGTGGGCGCCAACAAGCTTGAGGTGGTTGATCTTTCGTGAAGCGCGCCAGCGACGATGCAGAGCTTAGCGATGAGGAGCGGCGCCGATGAAGCTTGCCATCATCGAAGGTGACGGCATCGGCCCGGAGGTAGTGGCCGAGGCCGTCAAGGTCCTCGACGCGGTGCTGCCCGGGGTGGACAAGACGAGCTACGACCTGGGCGCGCGCCGATACCACGCCACCGGCGAGCTACTGCCGGACTCCGTCGTCGACGAGCTGCGCGGGCATGACGCCATCCTGCTCGGGGCCATCGGTGACCCATCGGTGCCCAGCGGCGTGCTGGAGCGAGGCTTGTTGCTGCGCCTGCGTTTCGAGCTCGACCATCACATCAACCTGCGCCCGGGCCGGCTCTATCCGGGCGTGAACAGCCCGTTGGCCGGCAACCCCGAGATCGACTTCGTGGTGGTGCGCGAGGGAACCGAAGGGCCCTACACCGGCACCGGCGGCGCCATCCGCGTCGGAACGCCCAACGAAGTCGCCACCGAGGTAAGCCAGAACACGGCATTCGGTGTGCGCCGCGTGGTGGCCGATGCGTTCGAACGGGCGCAGCGGCGCCGAAAGCATTTGACGCTGGTGCACAAAACCAACGTGCTGACCTTCGCCGGCAAGCTGTGGTCGCGCATCGTGGCCGAGGTGGGCCAGGACTATCCCGACGTCGAAGTGGCCTACCAACACATCGACGCCGCGACCATCTTCATGGTCACCGACCCCGGTCGCTTCGACGTGATCGTCACCGACAACCTGTTCGGCGACATCATCACCGACCTGTCGGCAGCGGTGTGCGGCGGAATTGGCTTGGCCGCCAGTGGAAATATCGACGGCACCCGAACCAACCCGTCGATGTTCGAGCCCGTCCATGGCAGCGCGCCGGACATCGCCGGCCAGGGCATCGCCGATCCGACCGCCGCCATCATGTCGGTGGCGCTGCTGCTGGCCCACCTCGGCGAGGACGCCGCGGCTAAGCGGGTGGACCGGGCCGTCGAGCAATATCTGGCAACGCGTGGGAACGAACGGCGCGCCACCACCGAAGTCGGCGAACGGATTGCCGCCGGGCTCTAGTCTCCAACCCGGGCGGCAGCAATCGCGTGGGCACCAAAGGCATTGCCGCCAGGGGGAACAGCGCGCACAGCACCCATGCCGGCGGATACTTCGCGGCCGAGATCAAGGCACCGAACAGCGGGGGACCGGCGGCCGCCATCATCCGCTGGGTGGTGTTCTGGATGCCCAGGGCCCGACCGCTCCAGTACGGCCCGGCGAATTCGGTGATGGCGGTGGCTTCCAGCCCGTTGTCGAGCACCGCGATCACCGAGATGGCGACCATCAGCACCGACTGCCACCGGGTGTTCATGTAATCGGCCCACGCCAGCAGCAGCAGGGTCAGCACGGCGGCGGCCGCGATGTAGCGCACCGGCCGCATGCGCGAGCCCAGCCGATCCGACCAGCGGCCCACGGCCACCCGGCCGGCCGCGCCGAGCAGCTGCGACAGGGTGACCAACGCGCCGGCGGCCGCGACCGACCAGTGCAGATTTCGGATCAGCCACACCAGCATGAACGTCACGGTGACCGTCTGCGGCATCATCATCAGCCCGGCCACCGCGTGAATTCGCCACAGCGTCAACGATCCTCGGTATGGGCTGGCCAGTTCCTGATCGCTCGCGCTGGCGCGGGGCTTGCGCGGCGGGTCGACGATGCCGACCACGCTCACGATCGCCCCGAGCGCACACGCCAGCGCGGTGAACCGCAGGCCGGCCTGCGGCCCGTGTTCGGCGAGCTCGGGAATTATCATCGCGCCCAAGGCGATTCCCAGGGGTTGGGCGGTCTGGCGGATGCCCATGGCCAGCCCGCGCTGATGTGGCGGGAACCACGCGGACACCAGCCGCCCGCCGGCCGTGTTGCAGCTGGCCGCGGCCATGCCGCCGAGAAACAGATAGACGGCGATCAGCACCATCGAATGCGCCGACGCGGCGGCGTAGGCCGCTATCGCGGTAAGGGCCGAGCCGGTGGCCATCACCACCCGTTCGCCGACCCGGTCCAGCACGTACCCCCAGAGCACCAGCGTGACCACCATGCCCCAGCTGGGCATCGAGGCCAGCAGGCCCGCCTCGTCGAGCCGGATCCCGCGCGCGCCTTGCAGCGACGGGATGAGGAACGCGACGCCGTTGATGAAGAGGAACGAACTCGCCGTCGCCAGCAGCGAAACGATCATGATCGACCAGCGCGCGGCCGTGCCGATTTCGGGCGTCGCGGCGGGCTCGGTCTGCATTCCCCATGCTTGCATACCGGCGGGAATTTTAGGGGTAGGACTTGTGCCGTTGCTCGCCATTGGTGGCCAAGTTGCGGGCCCGATGGTGACGCTCCTCCTCGGGCCGTCCCGGCCCGCATCGTCGCCAGATTGGGCTCGATCGTGACGGCCCGCCACGCCCGGCTTCGCCGCGCTCGCGACCCTCACTGGGCCGGATGGTGCGGGCCCGCCACGCCCGGCTTCGCCGCGCTCGCGACCCTCACTAGGCCGGATGGTGCGGGCCCGCCACGCCCGGCTTCGCCGCGCTCGCGACCCTCACTAGGCTCAACCGAATGCGCCTTGGTCGAATCGCCAGCCCGGACGGTGTCGCCTTCGTCAGTATCGAGGGTGATCTCAACGACCCCGCCGAGATGATCGCGCGGGAGATCGCCGAACATCCATTCGGCACGCCCAACTTCACCGGCCGGTCATGGCCGCTGGCCGACGTTCGGCTGCTCGCCCCGATACTGGCCAGCAAGGTGGTGTGCATCGGAAAGAACTACACCGATCACATCGCCGAGATGAAGGAGATGACCGGCCCCGCCCCGGTGGACCCGGTGATCTTCCTCAAGCCCAACACCGCGATCATCGGGCCCAACGTGCCGATTCGGTTGCCCGCCAACGCTTCACCGGTGCACTTCGAGGGCGAGCTGGCGGTGGTGATCGGCCGGCCCTGCAAGGACGTCTCGGCCGCCCAGGCCGCGGAGAACATCCTCGGCTACACCATCGGCAACGACGTGTCGGCGCGCGATCAACAAAAATCCGACGGCCAGTGGACCCGGGCCAAGGGGCATGACACCTTCTGCCCGGTCGGCCCCTGGATCGTCACCGACCTCAAACCGCTCGACCCGGGCGATCTGGAATTGCGTACCGAGGTCAACGGCGAGGTCAAGCAGCACAGCCGTACCTCGCTGCTGATCCACGACATCGGCTCCATCGTCGAGTGGATCTCGGCCGTGATGACCCTGCTGCCCGGGGACATCATCCTCACCGGGACGCCGGCCGGTGTCGGCCCCATCGAGGACGGTGACACCGTCTCGATCACCATCGAGGGTATCGGCACCCTCACCAATCCCGTGGTCCGCAAAGGAAAATCGTGACTGCACCCGCACAAGCGCACCCGGTCCGGGTCCGATTCTGTCCCTCGCCCACCGGCACCCCGCACGTCGGCATGGTCCGCACGGCGCTGTTCAACTGGGCCTACGCCCGACACACCGGGGGCACCTTCGTCTTTCGCATCGAGGACACCGACGCGCAGCGCGACAGCGAGGAAAGCTATCTGGCGCTGCTCGACGCGCTGCGCTGGCTGGGCCTGGATTGGGACGAGGGGCCCGAGATGGGCGGACCCTACGGCCCTTACCGACAATCGTTGCGCCGTGAGATCTATCACGATGTGGTGGCCAAGCTGCTCGAAACGGGCGAAGCCTACTACGCCTTTTCCACGCCGGAGGAGGTCGAGGCGCGCCATGTCGCCGCGGGCCGTAATCCCAAGCTGGGCTACGACAATTTCGACCGCCAGCTGACCGATTCCCAGCGCGCCGCGTTCCTGGCGGAGGGCCGCAAGCCGGTGGTCCGGTTGCGGATGCCCGATCAGGATTTCAGCTGGGACGACCTGGTGCGCGGGACCACCACTTTCGCGGCCGGCACCCTGCCCGACTTCGCGTTGACCCGCGCCAACGGAGAACCGTTGTACACCTTGGTGAACCCGGTCGACGACGCGCTGATGAAGATCACCCACGTGCTGCGCGGTGAGGATCTGCTGCCGTCGACCCCGCGGCAGCTGGCGCTGTATCAGGCGCTGATCCGGATCGGTGTGGCCGAGCGCACACCGCAGTTCGCCCACCTGCCAACGGTATTGGGGGAGGGAACGAAAAAACTCTCCAAGCGCGACCCGCAGTCCAACCTGTTCGCCCACCGCGACCGGGGCTTCATCCCCGAAGGCCTGCTCAACTATCTCGCCTTGCTCGGCTGGGCCATCGCCGACGACCACGACGTGTTCAGCCTCGAGGAGATGGTCGCCGCCTTCGATGTGGTCAACGTCAACTCCAATCCCGCCCGCTTCGACCAGAAGAAGGCCGACGCGCTCAACGCCGAGCACATTCGGCTGCTCACGGTCGACGACTTCACCGCCAGGCTGCGCGCCTATCTCGACACTCACGGTCATCGCCTCGGACTGGACGACGCCGCCTTCGCCACCGCCGCCGAGTTGGTGCAGACCCGGATCGTGGTGCTCGGCGACGCCTGGGACCTGCTGAGGTTCCTGAACGACGACGAGTACGCGATCGACCCCAAGGCGGCCGCCAAAGAACTCGGACCCGACGGCGCCGCGGTGCTGGACGCGGCGCTGGCCGCCCTGGACGGCGTGGCGGACTGGACGGCGCCGGAGCTCGAAGCCGCGCTCAAGGCAGCCCTCATCGACGGACTGGGGCTCAAACCGCGCAAGGCGTTTGGTCCGATCCGGGTGGGGGCCACCGGGACGACGATCAGCCCGCCGTTGTTCGAGTCACTGGAGCTGCTTGGCCGCGACCGCAGCCTGGCGCGGCTGCGGGCGGCGCGTGAGACGGCTGGGCGGGACCCCGGCTGAGCGAGGACGACTGCGCGTGCGCAGTGCCCGGCCAGACTTTGGTAGTCTGCACTGCGGTTTACGAAAGCCGACGACGGCTGGCGGCGGCGGACTACACAGAGCTCATGAACGTCCGCAATCGACGCTGACCAGCGGTTTTAGGCGGCCAATGGGGTATGGTGTAATTGGCAACACAGCTGATTCTGGTTCAGCCATTCTAGGTTCGAGTCCTGGTACCCCAGCAAAACTCACTCCGCCTCAAGCGATTAGGTGGGCTTAGCGGCGTGAGCTATGCTGACTGCTCGGATCGTTTCTGGCCCCGTCGTCTAGCGGCCTAGGACGCCGCCCTCTCACGGCGGTAGCGTGGGTTCGAATCCCATCGGGGCTACAAATATCGCAGCTACTGGTCGGTCCCCAAGACCGCCGGTGCTGTCGATCCACCCACCGGCATGGCCGGCAATCCGAGTTTGCGGTGATCCCACGAGCGTGCCCGCCGGGCCACGATGCGAACACAGACCCGCTTGTTCATCATCTGCTCCACGAACGGCTTCATGTCGTCGGTGTAGGGACCGGTGTAGCGCTCCCAGACGCTGACGCCCACGCGGTGTGAGACGTCGGGATCGTCGACGATTTCGGCGACGCCCTCGAAGGACACCCCGCGCAGTGTGTCGTAGGTGTGGCCGTCCTCGATCAGAAAGCTCACCCGCGGGTCGCGCTTGAGGTTGACGGCCTTTTGCGACTTGACCTTGGTCTCCAGCCAGATCTCGCCGTCGACGACGGCGTACCACATGGCGGTCAGGTGGGGCTGGCCGTCGGCGCCGATGGTGGCCAGGGTGCCGGTGCGGCTGTTGACGACGAAATCGGCGATCTCGTCTTCGGACATGACGATGCTCGCGCGCTGATTGGTTCCCATGGCGGTCAGTCTGTCAGGCCGGGCGCCATCCGCTGTGCGCTGGTGGCTCAGAGGCGACGGGTGAGCGCCTCGGCGGCGGACAGCAGATCGGCCGCCCAGCGGGCCCCCGGGCGCCGGCCGATCCGGTCGATGGGCCCCGACACCGAGATGGCCGCGACGACGGCGCCGCGGCTGTCACGCACTGGCGCCGACACACTCGCCACCCCCGGCTCGCGCTCGGCCACGCTCTGGGCCCAGCCGCGCCGGCGCACTTCGGCCAGCGTGCGTTCGGTGAATTTCGCCGTCGCGAGCACCGCTTTCTGGGTGGCCGCGTCGCTATGGGCCAGTAGCACTTTCGCCCCCGACCCGGCCGTCATCGGCAGTCGCGCCCCGATCGGAACCGTATCGCGAAGGCCGGCAGCGGGTTCCAGCGCGGCCACGCACACCCGGTCGGTGCCCTCGCGGCGGTACAGCTGCACGCTTTCGCCCGTGGTCTCGCGCAACAGCGGCAGCACCGCGTTGCTGGCGGCCAGCAGCGGATCGTTGACATGGGCCGCGAGTTCGGTGACGGCCGGGCCGAGCAGCCAGCGTCCTTCGTCGTCGCGCGCCAGCAGGCGGTGGACTTCAAGGGCGGCCGCCAGCCGGTATGCCGTGGCGCGGGGCAACGAGGTGCGCTCACACAGTTCGGCCAACCCACAGGGTGATTGAGAGACCGTGTGCAGCAGACCCACGGCTTTGTCCAGGACGCCGATACCGCTATGCTGTCTCATAAGAAGATACTAGCGTCTCGCATTCTGAGATCCCAGCCCGGATGATCGGCGAGGCCGCTACTCGAGGCGAATTGAGGCGAGTCCGATATGGGAACCGATCAAGGGGCGGCGGCGGCCGCCACCAAACCGCGCACTCTGGCCGAAAAAGTCTGGGAAGACCACGTTGTGGTGTCCGGTGGTTCCAGCGAGCCCGACTTGATCTACATCGATCTGCACCTGGTGCACGAAGTCACCAGCCCGCAGGCCTTCGACGGCCTGCGCCTGGCCGGCCGGCCGGTCCGCCGTCCCGATTTGACGCTGGCGACCGAGGATCACAACGTCCCGACCATCGATATCGACAAGCCGATTGCCGACCCGGTGTCGCGCACCCAGGTCGAGACATTGCGGCGAAATTGTGCCGAATTCGGTGTGCGGCTATATCCCATGGGCAATGTCGAGCAGGGCATCGTGCATGTGGTCGGGCCGCAGCTGGGCCTCACCCAGCCGGGAATGACGATCGTCTGTGGGGACAGTCACACGTCGACCCACGGCGCATTCGGCGCACTGGCCATGGGAATTGGCACCTCGGAGGTCGAGCATGTGCTGGCCACCCAGACGTTGCCGCTGCGGCCGTTCAAGACGATGGCGGTCAATGTCGATGGGCAGCTGCCCGCCGGCGTAACGGCCAAGGACATCATTCTGGCCCTGATCGCCAAGATCGGTACCGGCGGTGGACAGGGGCACGTCATCGAATATCGCGGCAGCGCCATCGAATCGCTGTCGATGGAGGGCCGGATGACCGTCTGCAATATGAGCATCGAAGCCGGTGCCCGGGCGGGAATGGTGGCTCCGGACAACACCACATTCGATTTCCTGCGTGACCGTCCGCACGCGCCGCAAGGTGCGCAATGGGATGCGGCGATGCGCTATTGGGAGCAGCTGCACACCGACCCCGGCGCGGAATTCGACACCGAGGTCTACCTCGACGCCGCGTCGCTGAGCCCGTTCGTGACGTGGGGGACGAACCCCGGCCAGGGCGTGCCGCTGGCCGATGCGGTGCCGGATCCCGAGCTGATGACCGACGACGGGCAGCGCCAGGCGGCCGAGAAAGCGTTGGCATACATGGACCTTCGGCCCGGCACGCCGATGCGTGACATCGCCGTCGACACGGTGTTCGTGGGCTCTTGTACCAACGGTCGTATCGAAGACTTGCGCGTCGTCGCCGACGTGCTGCGCGGTCGCAAGGTCGCGCCCGGGGTGCGGATGCTCGTCGTGCCGGGCTCGATGCGGGTGCGGGCCCAGGCCGAAGCCGAAGGGCTGGGCGAGGTTTTCACCGCCGCGGGCGCCGAATGGCGCCAAGCGGGCTGCTCGATGTGCCTGGGGATGAATCCCGACCAGCTTGCGCCGGGGGAGCGGTGCGCGGCGACGTCCAACCGCAACTTCGAAGGGCGCCAGGGTAAAGGCGGCCGCACGCATTTGGTGTCGCCGGCCGTTGCTGCCGCGACGGCGGTTCGCGGCACATTGTCCGCTCCAGCCGATTTGAGCTGACGTATCCGACTGCGAAGGGATTGAGCATGGAAGCTTTTCACACCCACACCGGTATCGGTGTGCCGCTGCGGCGCTCCAATGTCGACACGGATCAGATCATTCCGGCGGTGTATTTGAAGCGCGTCACCCGAACCGGTTTCGAGGACGGCTTGTTCGCCAGCTGGCGGTCGGATCCGTCATTCGTGCTAAACCTCAGCCCCTTTGACCGGGGGTCAGTGCTAGTGGCCGGACCCGATTTCGGGACGGGGTCCTCACGCGAGCATGCGGTGTGGGCGCTGATGGACTACGGGTTCCGGGTGGTCATCTCGTCTCGATTCGGTGACATTTTCCGGGGCAACGCCGGCAAGGCCGGGCTGCTGGCGGCCGAAGTTTCCCAGGACGGGGTGGAGCTGCTCTGGAAGCTCATCGAGGGAAGCCCGGGCTTGGAAATCACTGTCAATCTTCAAGATCGAAATATCACCGCGGGAACGACGGTGCTGCCGTTCAAGATTGACGACCACACCGCTTGGCGATTGCTCGAGGGGCTCGACGATATAGCCCTTACGCTGCGGAAACTCGACGATATCGAGTCATTCGAGAAGGCTTACCCGGAGTGGAAACCGCGCACTGTGCCCACCTCCTGAACGGTCGGCCGCGGCCGATTTTCTGCTTGATCGGCTAACTAAACCGAGCCGATTTTTACGGCCGCCACCGGTCAAGGGCGGCAACCGGATTGCGAAAACGGCGGACGCCTTGCCGTGAAATTGCGCGTGGCTCTTGGAAATTTGCTGGGTGAGGGTTTACCGTGTCCACTAGTCGGTTCAAATCGAGGACCACTAGTGTCGGAGGGATTGATGAACAAGGCAGAGCTCATTGATGTGCTCACAACTAAATTGAACACGGACCGTCGACAGGCGACCGCCGCGGTCGAGAACGTTGTCGACACCATTGTGCGTGCGGTACACAAGGGCGACAGCGTCACCATCACCGGGTTCGGCGTTTTCGAACAGCGGCGCCGCGCAGCGCGGGTTGCCCGCAACCCGCGGACCGGTGAGACGGTGAAGGTTAAGCCGACGTCCGTCCCGGCGTTCCGCCCCGGTGCCCAATTCAAAGCGGTTGTGTCTGGCGCACAGCGCCTCCCGTCGGACGGCCCGGCCGTCAAGCGCGGTGTGGTAGCCGGTGGTGGCGCGGCCAAGAAGACCGCCGCGAAGAAGGCTCCGGCCAAGAAGGCTGCGGCCAAGAAGGCTCCGGCCAAGAAGACCGCGGCCAAGAAGGCTCCGGCCCGCAAGGCCGCAACCAAGGCTCCGGCCAAGAAGGCCGCGACCAAGGCCCCGGCCAAGAAGGCCGCGACCAAGGCTCCGGCCAAGAAGGCCGCGACCAAGGCTCCGGCCAAGAAGGCGGCGAGCAAGGCTCCGGCCAAGAAGGCGGCGAGCAAGGCTCCGGCCAAGAAGGCCGCGGCCAAGAAGACGACCGCGCGCCGCGGTCGCAAGTAAGCGGAGTCAAGTTCTAGACACGAGTACCCTTCGGGCGGCAGCGGTGCCCCCGAAGGGTATTCGTGCGCTTAGCGGCGGGCCGCCGCCATCACGCTGCGGCGGTCGCAAGCGCGGCGAAGCCGGGTGCGGCGGGCCGCCGCCATCACGCTGCGGCGGGCCGCCGCCATCACGCTAGGCCCGGACGTTGGCGGCCAGCGCGCCACCGATGTGGTCGGCGGCCACCAACTTCCCGCCAGACAGTGACAGCACCCAGGTGCTGCCCTTGTGGTTGCGCGATTTGTCGGGCCGCACGCCGTCGCGCTCACACCACCACGCGATCAGGTCCGGAATCACCTTGCCCTGAGTGCAGACAACCGCCGTGCCGTGCTGCTCGGCGATATCGAGCATTCGGTGGCGGCCGCGTTTCGCATTCTTGGCGTAGGCCTCTTCGGTGAGGGTGGGCTCGTTGTGTACGGGCACGCCCAACTCTTCGGCAAGCGGTTCCACGGTCTGGTGGCAGCGCACGCGGTCGGCCGCATACACCTGCGACGCCCCGAAGGCGAGCAGCTGCGGAACCAGCGCCTCGGCCTGCGCGCGTCCGCGTTTGTCCAGCGGCCGCTTGGCGTCATCGCCGGAGAAGCGCGATTTGCGCCCGGCCGTGCCATGCCGGACCACCAATAAGGTATGGGTGTCCGCGGGCTTTTTGTTGAAGTGGCGCAACACTTTTCGATCCTGCGCATAGTCGAGCTTCTGCATCGCCTCGGCGATGGGCAGCCACACCAACCCGTCCACCTCGTGGCCGGGCACGAACTCGCCGCCGGTGGCGCGCGCGGCCCAATAGAAGACCTTTTTGACGCCCGCCTCGATCGGATAGCTGACCAGGTTCAGCCGCCGGCCGAGGATCGCGTGCTGGCCCGTCTCCTCCTGCACCTCGCGCACGGCGGCCACCGGGGCCGTCTCGCCGGGGTCCACCTTGCCCTTGGGCAGTGACCAGTCGTCATACCGCGGCCGGTGGATGACGGCGATCTCGATGTCGTGGTCGGCGGCGTCGGCATCGCCGGGTCGCCACAGCACCGCGCCGGCGGCATAGACCACTCGGCTTCCCGAGCGCCGATCGGTGGACGAGTTATGGGTCGGCACCTCAACTCCTGCAGATCAATTCACCTCAGGGCCGCACGCAACGAGGTGCGGCCCGAAAGAACAACTCGGAAATCACCGCACAGAGCTAGGGACTGCGATGGCGCTCCATCAACGATACTTGGTGGTCGCGCACGGTATGGCCTTCTTGTGGCGCCGGGGTCCACTGCCCGTCGGGTCCCAGTTCCCAGCACCGGGTGGACGGATCCAGTGCGGATTCGAACAATTCGTCCAGCTGCCCGGTGAGCTTGGGATCCTTCACCTGCACCAGCACCTCCACGCGCCGATCGAGGTTGCGGTGCATCATGTCGGCGCTGCCGATCCAGAATTCGTTGATGTTGCGGAAATGGATGATCCGCGAATGCTCCAGGAAGCGGCCGAGAATGGAGCGCACGACGATGTTTTCGGAGAAGCCCTCGGCGCCCGGGCGCAACGCGCAGATGCCGCGCACCACGACCTCGACCCGCACTCCGGCCTGCGATGCCCGGTAGAGCGCATCGATCACCTGCTCGTCCACCAACGCGTTCATCTTCAGACGAATTCGCCCGTCACCTCGTTCGCGGTGCGCGGCGATCTCGCGTTCGACGCGTTCGATGATGCCGGTGCGAATTCCGTGCGGCGCCACCAGCAGGTTGCGGTAGCCGACCTTACGCGAATAGCCGGTAAGCGAATTGAACAAATCGGTGAGGTCCGCACCGATATCCGGGCTCGCCGTCAGCAGGCCGACATCCTCATAGAGGCGGGCGGTCTTGCTGTTGTAGTTGCCGGTTCCGATATGGCAGTACCGCCGGATCGCCGATCCTTCGCGGCGCACCACCAGGCACGTCTTGCAGTGCGTCTTGAGCCCGACGAGGCCGTAGACCACGTGCACGCCCGCCTGCTCGAGTGCGCGCGCCCAACGGATGTTGGCCTGTTCGTCGAAGCGCGCCTTGATTTCGACGAGCGCCACGGCCTGCTTTCCGGCCTCGGCCGCTTCGATCAGCGCCCGCACGATCGGTGAGTCCCCGGAGGTGCGGTACAGCGTTTGTTTGATCGCCAGCACATTGGGGTCCGCGGCGGCCTGCTGAATGAAGCGCTGCACGCTGGTGGAGAAGGAGTCGTAGGGGTGGTGCACCAGGACGTCGCCCTCGCGCAGCGTCGCGAAGATGCTCTTGGGGGATTCGCGATCGGCGAAGGCGGGGTGGGTGTCCGGGACGAACGCGGGGTCCTTGAGCGCCGGCCGGTCCAGTCCGTAGATCTGCCACAGCGACGAAAGATCCAGCAGCCCGGGCACTTCGATGACGTCACCGGGGTGCACGTCGAGTTCGCGCAACAACAGCTCCAGCATGCCCTCGGTCATGTCGTCGGCGATCTCGAGTCGCACCGGCGGCCCGAACCGCCGGCGCGCCAATTCCCGTTCCAGCGCCTGCAGCAGATCCTCGTCGCGGTCCTCCTCGACTTCCATGTCGGCGTTGCGGGTGATTCGGAAGGCGTGATGCTCCACGATTTCCATGCCCGGGAACAGAAGAGGAAGGAAGGCCGCGATCAGTTCTTCGGTCGGCAGGTACCGGACGATGGCCCGTCCGGAGCCGTCGGCATTGTCGATGGCGGCCAATTCGACGAAGCGATCGACGTTGTTGGGCACCTTGACTCGGGCGAAGTGCTGGCCGCCGTCCTCGGGCTGACGCACCATCACCGCCAGGTTCAGGCTCAGCCCGCTGACGAACGGGAACGGGTGCGCCGGGTCGACGGCCAGCGGCGTCAGGACGGGGAAGACCTGTTCGGTGAAATAAGTCGACAATTCGTCGCGCTCGGCCTGATCGAGGTCGGCCCACGTGACGATGTGGATGCCTTCCTCGGCAAGCGCCGGCCGCACCGAATCCAGGAACACTCGCGCGTGCCGGGTCGCGATCCGCTGAGTCTGTTCTCCGATGAGGGCGAGTTGCTTGCGCGGCGTCAAACCGTCGGCCGAGCGGACCGACAAGCCCATCTCGTCACGGCGTTTGAGGCCGGCGACGCGCACCATATAGAACTCGTCGAGGTTGGAGGCGAAGATCGCCAGGAACTTGGCGCGTTCCAGCAACGGCAACGAGTTGTCGGCGGCCAGCGCCAGCACGCGGGCGTTGAAATCCAGCCAGCTCAGTTCCCGGTTGAGGTAACGGTCGTCCGGCAGATCGGTCAGCGCGGCCTGGGTCGCAGCCGGTGGTGCTGCCACGGCCGAGTCGCCCGAATGCCACAAGTTCTCGTCGGGTGGCGCCTCAGCTTCGATTTCAGTCACCCTGCGATCATTGCTCATCACGCGTGGGTGCTGCTAGCGCTCCCGGGACATCCATTCGCCGTTGGGACGACGTTCACCCGTCGGACAGATATACGCGCGGCGATCGAAATCAGTGCGTCGCGATGGCGCGCGCGGTCGCTGCCCCCACCCCGAGGCGACGGGCGGCGGCGAGGTCGCTGGGGGTGTCGACGTCACACCGCAGGCCCGGCCAGGCGCCGGTCAGCTCGATCGCACCCGAACTGCGGTGCCGCGCCGAGGAATCGGCGCCGAATCGCGGGTCGAGCGGGCTTCCGAACGCGAACAGCGCCGCCGTGCCGGTGGCCAGCCGGTCGGCGACGAAGCTGCGCCGGTGCTGGCGCGCGGCGGCGATCGCCTCGTTCAGCTCCTGAGTCTGCAACGCGGGTAAATCACCTTGCAGCGCAACGACATTGGCGAAGGAGCCGCCCACCGCGCGTTCGGCGGTGGCGATCGCGTTGTTCAGCGGATCGGGGTGACCCTCGGGTGTGGGATCAACCAGCACGTCGGCGCCCAGCTCGGCGGCGGCGGCGGCCGCCGCGTCGTCGGGCGTGATCACGGTGATCGAGCCCAGCGCTCGGACGCGCCCGGCGGCGGTCAGGGTGTCCGCCAGCATGGCGAGCACCACGCTTTCCCGGGTGCGCGCCGAGAAGACCGGGGCCAACCGGGTCTTGGCCGCGGCCAACCTCTTGACGGCGATGATCAGGGCGACGTCGCCCGCGCCGTTGGCCGAACCGTCGGCTCGTATGCCGCTCATGAGATGCCATCCTGCCAGCGACGCCCCGCCGCCGGGACATGCTGGCAGGCGTGACGCCCGGTCCGTCGCTGATCTAGGGTGTAGCGGCTGCAAGTGCCGCGTGAGCTACACCGACCACGGACAGGGGGGTACATGACCAGCACATCGTCGGGTGCCGTGGCGGTCATGGGTGCCGGGGCGTGGGGCACGGCGCTGGCCAAGGTGCTGGTCGAGGCGGGGGGGCCGGAAGCGGCGGTCACGCTGTGGGCCCGCAGACCCGAGATCGCCGAACAGATCAACACCACCCGCTACAACCCCGACTACCTGCCCGGCACGTTGCTGCCGCCGGGCATCCGCGCCACCGCCGACCCCGCCGAGGCCCTGCGCGACGCGTCCACGGTGCTGCTCGGCGTGCCGGCGCAGACCATGCGCAGCAACCTCGAGCGCTGGGCGCCGCTGATTCGTCAGGGCGCGACGCTGGTGAGCCTGGCCAAGGGCATCGAACTGGGCACGCTGATGCGGATGAGTCAGGTGATCGTCTCGGTCACCGGCGTCGACCCGGCTCAGGTCGCGGTGATCTCGGGGCCGAACCTGGCCAGCGAGATCGCCGCATCCCAGCCCGCCGCCACCGTGGTCGCGTGCAGCGACTCGGGTCGGGCCGTCGCCCTGCAGCGCATGCTGAACAGCGGATACTTCCGCCCCTATACCAACAGCGATGTGGTCGGCACCGAGGTCGGCGGGGCCTGCAAGAACGTCATCGCGCTCGCGTGCGGGATGGCGGTCGGTGTTGGGCTCGGCGAGAACACCACGGCGGCGATCATCACCCGCGGCCTGGCCGAGATCATGCGGCTGGGGATCGCGCTGGGTGCCAAGGGCGCCACACTGGCCGGGCTGGCCGGGGTGGGCGATCTGGTGGCCACCTGCAGCTCACCGCATTCCCGCAACCGTTCGCTGGGCGAGCGGCTCGGCCGGGGAGCGAACATCCAGGCGGTGCTGGGCGGCACCCCCGACGGCGGCGACGGGCACGTCGTCGAGGGCGTGACGTCCTGCGAGTCCGTCCTGGCACTGGCCGCCAGTTACGACGTCGAGATGCCCCTCACCGACGCCGTGCACCGGGTCTGCCACAAGGGCCTGTCGGTCGACGAGGCGATCGCGCTGCTCCTGGGCCGCAGCACCAAGCCCGAGTGAAAAGGCCAGGCGAAGGGCCGCCACCCGACCGGGACGGGTGCCACCCGGTAGCCTCTTGAGATTGTGAATGCCAGCGAGCGGGTGCGCGTCGCCGTCGTCTTCGGCGGGCGCAGCAACGAGCACGCCATCTCGTGCGTCTCGGCGGGCAGCATTCTGCGCAACCTGGATCCGGATCGGTTCGACGTGGTCGCGATCGGCATCACCCCGGAGGGGTCGTGGGTGCTCACCGACGGTGATCCGGCCGCGCTGGCGATCACCGACCGGAGACTGCCCGAGGTGACCGCCGCATCGGGCACCGAACTGGCGCTACCCGCCGATCCCCGGCGCAGCGGCCAGTTGGTGTCCCTGGCGCCCGGCGCCACCGAGGTTTTGGCGTCGGTCGACGTGGTCTTTCCGGTGCTGCACGGCCCCTACGGCGAGGACGGCACGATCCAGGGCCTGCTGGAGCTCGCCGGTGTGCCCTACGTGGGGGCCGGTGTGCTGGCCAGCGCGGCCGGCATGGACAAGGAATTCACCAAGAAGCTGTTCGCCGCCGAGGGATTGCCGGTCGGTGACTACGCGGTGCTGCGCCCGTCGCGTTCGAGGCTGCGCCCCGAGGAGTGCGAGCGGCTGGGCCTGCCGGTCTTCGTCAAACCCGCGCGGGGCGGCTCCTCGATCGGGGTGAGCCGGGTGTCGAGCTGGGATCAGCTGGACGCCGCCGTCGCGGCCGCGCGCCAACATGATCCCAAGGTCATCGTCGAGGCGGCGATCGTCGGCCGGGAGTTGGAGTGCGGCGTACTCGAAATGCCCGGCGGCACAGTCGAAGCCAGCACGCTGGGCGAGATCCGGGTGGCCGGGGTGCGTGGCCGCGAGGATTCGTTCTACGACTTCTCGACCAAATACCTCGATGACGCGGCCGAACTGGATGTGCCCGCCAAGGTGGACGACGAAATCGCCGACGTGATACGGCAATTGGCAGTCCGGGCGTTCAAGGCCATCGATTGTCAGGGGCTGGCCCGGGTGGACTTCTTCCTCACCGAGGACGGGCCGGTGCTCAACGAGATCAACACGATGCCGGGATTCACCACGATCTCGATGTACCCGCGGATGTGGGCGGCCAGCGGCGTGGATTATCCGACGCTGCTGGCGACGATGGTCGAGACGGCATTGGCCCGCGGCGTCGGCCTGCGCTGACTGGCACTAACCGGGCTGGCCGGGGTCGATGGGCGTCGCGGGCATGCTGCGGTCGATCACCTCGGAAATCTGCTGGATCGGTGTCGGGCCCGACCCGGTCGGCAGCGTGAGCGCCACGTAGGCCCCGCGGTCCACCGCGTACCAGGTCGATCTGCCCGCGTCGCCGGCGGACTGCTGTTCGGAACTCACCTGGAACCACTGCACCCGGTCGACGACCTGGATGGGGGCGCCGAGCACGAACTCGGCCGGGCGGTCCAGCCCGCAGCGCAGCACCACCGGGTCGCTGTCCGGGCCGGCGCGCCAGGCGGCGGCGCCCTCGGGCGCCGGCTGCTCGAGGGGCGCGCGCTGGTAATCGCCGAGCCGCTGCGGCAGCGCACCCAGCAACGCGCGGCAGCCGGACCCGTCGGCCTGCGGCGCCGGTACCGCGGCCACCGCGACCGCGCGAGGGGGCGCCTGGCGGGTCGCCGCGATGGCCAGGATCACGCCGATCGTCGCGACGGCCAGCACGATGGCGGCGATGATCAGCGCACGCGGTGGTCCGCCATCGGCTTCCGGTTCGGTTGCCACCGCCGCGCACCTCCCATTTCTGCTCACCACTATCGCCTTCGTTGACCCTTACGCCAATTTATTCTCGGGCCGGTCCGCGCGGCGCCGGGAGCCCTATCGTGGGTGGCGTGCCAGACGAATCGGGCGAGTCCCCGTCGCTGCAACAGCTCGGTGAGTTCGCCGTGATCGATCGCCTGGTGCGGGGCCGCCGGCAGCCCCCCGCGGTCGTGCTCGGGCCCGGAGACGATGCCGCGCTGGTGGCGGCCGGTGATGGGCGCGCCCTGGTGTCGACCGACATGCTGGTGCAGGACCGGCACTTCCGGCTGGACTGGTCGACGCCGCACGACATCGGCCGCAAGGCGATCGCCCAGAACGCCGCGGACATCGAGGCCATGGGCGGGCGGCCGACGGCCTTCGTGGTCGCCTTCGGCGCGCCCGGTGATACGCCGGCGGCGCAGGTGGACGCGCTGGTCGACGGGATGTGGGACGAGGCGCAGCGGGTCGGCGCCGGCATCGCCGGCGGTGACCTGGTGCACTGCCCACAGTGGGTCATCTCGGTGACGGTGCTGGGCGAGTCGGACGGGCGCGCGCCGGTGCGGCGATCCGGCGCGCAGCCCGGTGCAATGATCGCCGTCGCCGGGGACCTGGGCCGCTCGGCGGCCGGACTTTCCCTGTGGCGCAAGGAGATCACGGAGTTCGGCGAGCTGCGGCGCCGGCATCTCGTGCCGGAGCCGCCCTACGGCCAGGGCGCGGTGGCGGCGGCCGCGGGTGCGCAGGCGATGATCGACATCTCCGACGGCCTGATCGCCGACCTGCGCCATGTCGCCGAGGCGTCGGGGGTGGGCATGGATCTGTCGACGGCGGCGCTGGCCGCGGACCGCGATGCGCTGGCCGCGGCCGCAGCCGCCGTGGACGCCGATCCGTGGCACTGGGTGCTCGGCGGCGGCGAGGACCACGCCCTGGTCGCGTGTTTCGCCGGCCCCGCGCCGGCCGGTTGGCGGATCATCGGGCGGGTTCTCGACGGGCCGGCGCGGGTGCTCGTCGATGATCAAGAGTGGAACGGCTACGCCGGCTGGCAGTCGTATTAGGGTGACGCGGTGACCGTTTACGCGATCGCGGAGAGCCGATGATGACCGCGCGTCCGCTGGGGGAACTGGTCGAGCCGGGGTGGGCGAGTGCGCTGGCGCCGGTGGCCGACCAGGTGGCCGGGATGGGGCAGTTCCTGCGGGCCGAGATCGCGGCCGGGCGCAGGTACCTGCCGGCCGGACCGAATGTGTTGCGCGCCTTCACCTATCCCTTCGACGACGTCAGGGTGCTGATCGTCGGGCAGGACCCGTACCCGACGCCCGGACACGCTGTGGGGCTAAGCTTTTCGGTGGCGCCCGACGTGCGGCCGTTGCCACGCAGTCTGGCCAACATCTTTCAGGAGTACACCGCGGACCTGGGCCATCCGCAGCCCTCCTGCGGCGACCTGACGCCCTGGGCGCAGCGCGGCGTGCTACTGCTGAACCGGGTGCTCACGGTGCGGCCCAGCAATCCGGCGTCGCACCGCGGCAAGGGCTGGGAGGCGGTGACCGAATGCGCCATCCGGGCGCTGACCGAGCGGTCGCGGCCCCTGGTGGCGGTCCTGTGGGGCCGCGACGCGTCGACCCTCAAACCCATTCTCGCCCAGGGCAATTGCGTGGCCATCGAGTCACCGCATCCGTCCCCGCTGTCGGCGTCGCGCGGGTTCTTCGGTTCGCGCCCGTTCAGCCGCGCCAACGAATTGCTGACCGGCATGGGCGCCGACGCGATCGACTGGCGCCTGCCATGACCGAGATGACCGCGCTGCGCGCGCACCGGCGGGGCGGCCCGGAGCAGCTGGTGCTCGAACGGGCCCCGCGACCGGTGCCGGCCGCGGGTGAGGTGTTGGTGGCGGTACGCGCGGCCGGGATCACCTTCGACGAGCTGACGTGGGAGGAGACCTGGACCCGCGACGGCGCCAGCCGCCTCCCGGTGATCCCCTCACACGAGGTGTCCGGCGTGGTCGAAGCGGTCGCCGCCGACGTGTCGGATTTCGCGCCGGGCGCCGAGGTGTACGGGTTGATCGGGTTCGACCGTGACGGCGCGGCGGCCGATTTCGTCGCCGTGCCCGCCGCCGACCTGGCGACCAGGCCGTCGACCGTCTCGCACACCGTCGCCGCCGCGCTGCCGCTGGCCGGGCTGACCGCCCTGCAGGCGCTGGTCGACCACGCCGCCGTGCAACCCGGCGAGAGCGTGCTGGTGCACGGCGGTGCCGGGGGAGTGGGCCTGCTGACGGTTCAGCTGGCCGCGCTGCTGGGCGCGCGGGTGACCGCGACCGTGCGCAGCGACACCGCCAACCTGCTGCGCGGGTGCGGCGCGCAGCGGGTGATCGACGTGCGCACCGAGGCGTTCGACGAACCCGGTGCCGGCTACGACGTCGTCATCGACACGGTGGGCGGGCCGACATTGGAGCGGTCGTTCGGCGTGCTGCGCCGCGGTGGCCGGCTGGTCACCCTGTCCGCACCGCCTCCAGAGGGCCGGGCCGAGCAATTCGGTGTCACCGCAACCTTTTTCATCGTCACACCGAACCGGGGCCAGCTCGACGAACTCGCCGCGCTGGTCGACGGCGACCGGTTGCACGTCGCGATCGCCCAGACATTCGCGCTCGACCAGGGCCGTGAGGCGTTCGAAAGCCGCGACCACGGCAGGGGCCGCGCCGGTAAGACGGTCCTCATCGTGCGGGACTGAGTGGCGCCGTCAGTCCGCGAAATTCACGTCCTTCGTGACGGCCTTCCACTCTTCGATCGACGCCGAGAGCGCGGCGAGCTTGTCGCGCATGGCCTTCAGCACGTCACGGCCCAGCAGTAGCCGCAGCGGCGGCTCGTCGAGCGTGGTCACCATCAGCACCGCTTCGGCGACCTTGCGCGGGTCGCCGGGTAGGTGATCGGCGAACTGCTTGATCAGGTCCTTGCGCGCCGCCACGTCGGCGTAGTCGGCGATCGGGCTGCCCGATTCTTTCATCGACCGCGTCGCCCAGTCGGTGCGAAACGCGCCGGGCTCGATCGCGGTCACCTTGATGCCCAGCGGGCGCACCTCGGCGGCCAGCGCCTCGGTCAGAGCCTCGAGCGCGAACTTGGTCGAGGAGTAGTAGGCGTTGGGCGGGTTGGCCACCAGGCCGGTCATCGAGGAGATGTTGATGATGTGTCCCGACCCGCGGGCGCGCATGGCGGGCAGCACCGCCTTGATCATGTCGACGGCCCCGAAGTAGTTGACGTCGAACAGCTTTCGGACCTCGGCGTCCTCACCCTCTTCCACCGAGGACAGGTAGCCGTGGCCGGCGTTGTTGACCAGGACGTCGACCCCGCCAAATGCCTCGTCTGCCGCGGACACCGCCGCCGCGATCTGGGCGGCATCGGTCACGTCGAGGGCGACGGCCACGGCCCGGTCCCCGAATTCGTCGGCGATGTCGGCCACCGCCTCGGCCCGCCGCGCGGTCACCACCACGCTGTGGCCGGCTTGCAGTGCGGCGCGCGCGATTTCGCGCCCGAAGCCCGTGGAGCATCCCGTGATCAGCCAGCGTGACACGTCAGATCGTCCCTTCCGGCAGGCGGCGCAGGTAGGCGTTGCGCCGCTGTGCGAGGTCGGTCGCGCGCTGCTGTTCGCTCACCCGCGGCAGGTGCGGCACCTCGGCGTCGAGCCGGTCCAGCTTGACCACCCGGCCGCGCGCCCCGAGGTCTTCGCGCGGGCCGGACTCACCGAACTCCGCCATCCGCAACGTCAAGATGGCCTCCCGCAGGCCGTCGGAGTCGATCCAGTTCGCCACGCCGGGGTCGACGGGCGAGATCACGAAGGTGTAGCTGCCGTCCTCGTTGGCCACCGACTGCGCCTTGTTGAGGCTGCCGGTTCGGTCGACGAGATTCAGTGTCGTGCCCCAGATGTTGCTCAGCGGCACCGTGAAGTATTCGGCGCCACCGTCATTCAGGTCGACGACGAAGGCCTCGTCGGGGGCGAGGTCGAACCGGCCCATCACATAGACCTGATTGCGCATCGCGCCGACCTTGTCGGCCGACCAGGCGAGATTGAAATGGTTGGCGGGCATCTTGTACACGCCGTGGCTGAGCTTGCCGGTGAAGTTGGCGAAGTAATCCATCATCGCCGCGGTGGCCTCGGCCTGTTCGTCGAGCGTGCGCGCCGGGGCGGCCGGCGGACCGCCAAGGCGTTGCACCTCAACATGATTCGGGTCGTCGAGGTCCCAGTCCAGCAGCACGTCGCGGATGTAGAACTCGTGGGCCTCCGGCGAGGTCTGCACGTGGTTGGGCCGGCCGTTGGCCGGCTCGGAGTCGACGGTGATGGTGTAGCTGCCGTCGGAGTCGACCTGCATGGTGCGGCCGTTGAGGACGGCGACGGTCCCCATGCGCGCATCCCACAGCGTGAAGTAGTTCTCGGTCATCCGGTGCTCGCCGACCCGGCCGTGGATCTCGTAGCGCTCGTCGCCGGAGATCGGGATCACCCGGTACACGCTGTCGGGATTGTCGATGCCCCACCGGGATCCGGGAATGCGACGGCCGTCCACCGGGTGCGCGAGCCGGGTGATGCAACTGACCTTCGGTCGCAGCTTGTCCTGATTGGACGACCACACCGCCGCCGAGAACATCACCTCGGCGAACGCGTCGTCGAACCGTTCGCGCATCGCCTCCGACGCCTTGGCGCGACCGAGCCAGGTCTCGGCGACCGCGCCGTAGGCGGCCTTGACGGTAGGGTGCTCGATCAGGTCGAGGGCCGCCAGCTCCTGCTCGTGCTGGGACGCCGTCGCGACCGGGTGTTCAGGCATGCGCTGTTCCTCCGATTTGCCGTCCGAAACGCTTGTTGTACAACGTGAATCGCTCATCGACCTGCTCGGGACGCAGGCCGTAGGGCTCCAGTCCGTAGGGCGGCCGCGGCACCTCACGGGGACGGTGGGCCAGCCAGCGCCGCATCGCGTCCTCGGCCTGCGCGGTCAGCGGCAGGCCGACGGCGTCGTAGACGCGGGCCACCTGGCCGATCGGGTCGGCCACCGCCTCGTCGAACCCGATGTCGGTGACCACGGCATCCTGATCGGTCCAGCCGTCGCGGATCGCCATCGCCCGGTCATTGGTCCAGCCCATCCGCTCCAGCCATTGCGCACCGACCCGGTGCACGTCGACGGCATCGGCGTGCATCGCGTGCAGGGTCGCGTTCAGGCTGGCCCCCGACGCGATGGTGGTGCGCGGGTCGCGATGCATGTGCACGAGGTGCAGGTCGGGGAACTGGGCACGCAACAGATGCAAATACCCAAGGTGCGCAGGGGATTTGAGCACCCAGCGCCGGCCGTGGGCGCCCCGCTGCCGTTTCTGCCACTGCAGGAACTGCAGCATCCGGTGCAGATAGCCGTAAGCGGGGGAGAAGTCCTGGTCGTCGAGCCAGGACCGGTATCGCGGCAGGTGCGCCCCCGACTCGGGAACGTGCGACAAGAACGCGTCGGCCAAAAAGACGATCTCCTCCTCGGCCTCCCTGGCATACATCGGATGAATCGAGAACAATTCGGGCGCCAGTTCGCGGGATTTCGCTTCGCGCGCTTCGCTGATCGCGATGCGCGGATCGGGCGCGTCGGTGAACCGATGGTCCAGGCGCGGCGCGACCTCGACGACCTCCCAGCCGTAGGCGCAGACGAAGCGCGGGTCGGCGGCCAGCAGCCGCTGCAGCAGCGTGGTGCCGCTGCGCATCATCCCGACGACCACGATCGGCGCGGCCACCCGCTCGTCGAGGATCTCCGGGTGCCGGCGGATCCACTCCTGCGCGCGCAGCCGCATCCGCAGGCTGTGCACGATGCCGGACCGCAGGATGTGCACGCCCTGGGCATTGAGGCCGTTGAGGTCGGTGCGGGCATAGTCGGCCAGCAACATCCGCAGCGCGCCGTCGAATTCGCCTGGGCCCCAATCGCTTAGCTCTTCCTTGCGTTGCGCATCGGCCAGCACGGCGGCCGGGTCGAACGGGCCGTCGGACGCGCTCGCGGATGCCACGGGTCAGAACTTCAGATGCCGGCTGACGTCGCCGACCTGGTCGACGAACATGGTGCGGCTGTCGAAGCGCCAGGCTCCGTCCACGCGGTGGAACGTGTCCTTGTAATGCCCGGTCACGATGACCTGCAGCGGCAACTCATCGGTGGCCTGCGTGACGCAGTAATAGGACGTGCTCTGCGCGGTCCCGGCCGCCTCGTCGATGTAGAGCTGCACATTGGTCGTGTTGTGTTTGGTCTTCGGGGTGCCGTCCTCGTAGATCCGGGTGGCCATGTCATACATCTCCCGCACCCGGGCGGAACCGGCGAACACCGTCTCGGGCGGGCCGTCCTGGATCCCGCAGATGCGGCCGTGCTCGAATAACCGGGCCACGCCGTCCAGGTCGCCGCCGTCGAGAAGCTGCGCATAGGTGTAGATGAGGTTGGTGATCTCGGTGGCGCTGTCACTCATTGTCGAACCGCCTCGGGAGTCTTCCGCTCTGTTCCGCAACAATGTTGGCAGAACCGGTCCAACTTACATAGAACCGACCATTACTCTGATCGCCGTGACCCTACCGTGGACGCCGAGCCGGCTCGGCAACCTGACCGGCAAACGCGTGATCGTGACCGGGGCAACCAACGGCGTCGGGCTCGGCACGGCGCGTGCGCTCGCCAAAGCCGGGGCGCACGTGATCCTGGCGGTGCGCAACACCGAACTCGGGAAGCAACGCGCCACCGAAATGGGTGGGTCGACCGCCGTGGTCAAGCTCGACCTCGCCGACCTGTCGTCGGTGCGTGCCTTCGCGGATCTGATCGACGGGCCGGTCGACATCCTGATCAACAACGCCGGTGCCCTGACCGACCGGCGCACCGAGACGGTCGACGGCTTCGAGATGACACTGGGCACCAACCTGCTCGGACCGTTCGCGCTCACCAATCTGCTGCTGGGAAGGGTGCGTTCGCAGATCATCAACGTCGGCTCCGACGCACACCGGTCGGCGACGCTGCACCTGGACGACCTGCATCTGCGCCGGCACAAGTGGACGAGGCTGGGCGCCTACGCGCAGTCGAAGCTCGCGGTCATGCTGTGGGGCCTGGAGCTGGACCGCAGGCTGCGTGCGGCCGGATCGCCGATCGTCACGCAGCTCACCCACCCGGGGTGGGTGGCCTCCAACCTGTCGAACCTCGGCGACTCACGGCTGATGTCGCTGGCCCACAAAGGGGTCAAGGTGGTGGCCGACCGGCTGGCCAACGACATCGACGAGGGCGCGGCGCCGACGCTGTACTGCATCAGCGAGCCGATCCCGCCGGGCAGTTACGTCGGGGTCAGCGGCAGGTTCGGGCTGCGCGGCGGCCCGGTGCTGATCGGCCGCACGCCGCTGGCCTGCGATTACGACACGGCCGCGCGGCTGGTGACCTTCGCCGAACGCGAGACCGGCACACAACTGGAGGTGTAGTCATGGGCGACTTCGACAACACGGTGGCCGTCATCACCGGCGCCGCGCGCGGCCAGGGCCGCAGCCACGCCGTGGCGCTGGCCGAGCAGGGCGCCGACATCATCGCCGTCGACATCT